>CACXBN010000050.1 GCA_902765885.1 uncultured Ruminococcus sp.
CGAGAAATATCTCCATACGGTCTGGAAACCGTTGTCATTGACTATGGCAAACCATGTCAGCAATCCTCCGACGACGAGGAGAGGAACTGTGATAATCAGTCTGTTCTTCAGTTTTTTCTGATCGAGCTTAAATGTTTCCGCAAGTACCAGTCTGGCACTTCTGAAAGCGGTGTCTCCCGATGTTATCGGGCATATGATAACTCCCGCAACGGCAAGTATCCCGCCGACCACGCCGAGAACTCCGGTCGATATCTCATACACGACATTTGAAGCGCCTCCCTTGAGGGCTTCGTTCAGAAGTTCCGTGGTTCCGTAGAACGAAACACCTGCGGCAGCCCACACAAGCGCTATGACAGCCTCGCTTATCATCGCTCCGTAGAACACCTGTCTTCCTTTTTTTTCGGAGGTTATGCATTTCGCTATCATTGGCGACTGAGTGGCATGAAATCCAGACACCGCCCCGCACGCGACCGTTATGAACATATACGGCCATACGGGAGTGCCGTCAGGATGGAGGTTCGACAGTGATATTTCAGGGATCGTGTATTTCCCTCCCGAGAATATTATGCCGCCTATCACGGTAACTGCCATCACGATAAGAAGGATGCCGAATACCGGATACAGTTTTCCTATGAGCTTGTCGATAGGAAGCAATGTGGCAAGCAGATAATAGATGAGTATTATAACGGCCCAGAAAGTTCCGTTCATCCAGCCTGGAGTCAGTTTGTCAAGCAGTCCGGCGGGGCTTGTTACGAAAACGGTTCCGCACAGTACAAGAAGGACGACTGAAAAAATTCTCATGATAACTCTGGCAACTTTTCCGAGATATGTTCCCGAAAGTTCTGCTATCGATGAACCGTCGTGCCTTGAGCTGATCATTCCGCTCATATAGTCATGTACTGCTCCGCCGAGGATCGAGCCGAAAACTATCCACAGAAAAACGACCGGCCCGAAAACGGCGCCCATGAGCGCACCGAATATGGGACCTGTCCCCGCTATGTTAAGCAGCTGTATCAGGAAAGCTTTCCATGTTTTCATCGGGACAAAGTCGACACCGTCGTTTTTGGCTATGGCAGGTGTGGTTCTTTCGTCCGGTGAAAAGACTTTTTCGGTCACTTTTCCGTATACGAAATACCCGATTAACAGGACCGCAAGGGAAATGATCAAAGATATCATAATGTTTTTAACTCCGTATTCTACTCACACGTTATTATGCGGTTATTCCGCGAACACCTTATTATACTTCATCGGGAATGCAAAGTCCATATTATTATGTTAACATCATTTCTGAAGTCCCCCGCTCCAGAGCTGCAGTAGCTGCAGTAACTGCAGCTGAAAAAAAGCAGGAAGAGACTTAACACCTTCGATCAGAGATCCATATGACGGTCGAGCAAACAAATCGGACAGTCGTTTTCTTTAAATTCACGGACATTTTCTTTGTTCATAATTTAACGTATTATTAGTTATTCTGAATTTCTTTTTGTAGTTATTTATTAGTTATAACTCCTATATTTTGTATAATTAGGTCATTTTGTACATATTTTTGCCAATTTCCGACCTTTTTATGGTCTCAATTTGTTGACATTTTTTCCCGTATTTGTTATCATCAATTCTGGCAGACCGATTATGCGTCAACGATCGGATACCAAAGAAAAAGAAGGAGAAAAATATGGAAAAGAAAGCAAAGAAGTATAAGTTTTTACTTCCCATTATCGCAGTCATCCTGGTTCTCGTGATTGCAGCAAACATTGCTGCCGTAATGTTCGATTCTTTCCTTGACCACTATCTCGGCGGTAATCCCTATGACATCGTTCAGGTTGAAGGCAGTGAAAACTGGGACTCAAAGTACTACACTGCAAAGTATTCCAGCAAAGAAGAAGCAACTAAGGCAGGAGAAGAATTCGTCACAAAGATCGGCGACGAAGGTATGGTTCTTCTGTACAACAAAGACTCAGCACTCCCTCTCTCCGGCGATGAAACCATCAGCCTCCTCGGACGTTTTTCCGCAGACCCAATATACGGAGGAGCAGGATCCGGTACTGTTGACCCTACAACATGTATCAATTTCTACAAAGGCCTTTCTGCATCGGGCTTTAAGATCAATGATACGGCATACAGCTGGATAGAAAGCAATATCGCAAATTATCCGAAAACAAATATCGTAATGGACAACCCGGCCGCAAGCTCATACTACATCGGTGAGATTCCGGTAGCCGACTATCCCGCAAACGCAATAAGTTCTCTTGACGGAACAGTCGCAGTGGTAGTAATAGGCCGCGGCGGCGGTGAAGGCGGAGACCTTTGCCAGGATATCAAGGGAACTCTTGAGTCCGGCATTTCCGAAAGCTTCACGGCAAACTACGAAACAGCCAACTATGTTGACGGACAGCATCAGCTTGAGCTGACAAAAGAAGAGAAAGACCTTATAAAGAGCGCAAAAGAAAAATGCTCAAAAGTTATCGTTCTCATCAACGCATCCACGACTCTCGAAGTCGGAGAACTCGTTGAAGCAGGCGGAGAATATGAAGTTGACGCACTCATTTCCGTAGGCTCAATCGGTTCCACTGCAGCAAATGCGGTAGGCCGCATTCTCAAGGGAACCGTCAACCCGTCCGGACGCACCACAGACCTCTGGGCAGCTGACTTCACAAAAGACCCGACATTCAAAAACTTCGGAAGCTTCCAGTATACGGACATTTCCGGATTCTATACGCAGACCGGCGACAAAGCATACTTCGTAGAATATGAAGAAGGCATTTACATCGGCTATCGTTTCTATGAAACAGCTTATGTAGAAGCTCAGAACGGAAATTACGCCGGATTCGATTATGACTCTGCTGTCGTATTCCCGTTCGGATACGGACTCAGCTATACGTCATTCGAACAGAAGCTTGACGACGTGAAGACCGAAGACGGCAATATCGTGGCAACCGTAACCGTTACCAATACGGGATCCGTCCCGGGTAAAGAAGTCGTTGAACTTTATTACACGGCTCCGTACACCAAGGGCGGACTTGAAAAACCTGCAGTAGTTCTCGGCGCATTCGAAAAGACCAAAGAACTGAAGGCAGGCGAAAGCCAGACAGTTACACTGACATATGCAATCAGGGATATGGCTTCCTATGACACATCCAAGGCAGCATACGTTCAGGATGCAGGCACATACACGATAAGCCTCCGCAAGAACTCTCATGATGTCATAGATTCAAAAGACATCTCGCTCGGAGCCGAGACATATACGACCGACTCCGCTACAGGAAATCCGATTTCCAACAGATTCGACGAAACAAC
>CACXBN010000051.1 GCA_902765885.1 uncultured Ruminococcus sp.
GCTCTGCCTTGGTATCCCGAATTTCTGAGGTAAATCCGTGCGTATAAATCCGATTTGCTCAATAATCATTAATCCACCGCCGATGATTTGAAAAAATGAATAAAAATTAAAATAACTATTTAATAGAAAAAGTTTAAAACAACAAAACAATTGTACAAAACAGTAAAAACAAGGATTTTTTGCTCTTAAAAAATATTCATTTTTTCATGAATATTCAGCTTTATACATTGACTTTGTAACCCATATGCGTTATAATTCAGCGAATAATCGGTGTATTATACTTTCAGCTGACACATGTAACGGAGAACAAAATGCCAGACAAGACCAAACTTTCAAGACATGAGAGCCGTGAGCTCGCATACAAGCTTATTTTTGCGTTTGATTTCAACAGAGAAGAGAACCCTGAAGATCTGTACAATACATATATAGAAGAAAGCGGAGAGCTCTCATCGGAGATCTCGCATGAGCTGTTTGCGGGAACCGCGGGCAATATTGAAAAGATAGATATAATTATACAGGAATACTCTCCTACCAGAAAGGTCTCCCGTATAGCCAAAGCCGCAGTCACTGCGCTTAGACTTGCAATCTATGAAATGACCAGGGAAGAAAATCCGACACCTGCCGTAGTTGCCATTAACGAGGCCATGGAACTCGTAAAGGAATACGGAGACGAAAAATCTCCTTCATTCGTCAATGGCGTACTCAACAAATTCGCCCGCGATCGCGGACTTATAGCAGAAACCAAAAGCAGGGAAAATGAATAAAAAATACTACATAGGTATCGACACAAGCAATTATACCACATCTGTTTCCTTATGTAAGGGGTTTGACGAAATATTGTTGAACAGCAAAAAAATGCTTGAAGTCGAAAAAGGGGAAAGAGGGCTCAGACAGAGTGACGCAGTTTTTCAGCATGAAAAAAATCTGCCGGAGTCTATCGGTGAACTTGAAAAAATACTGGATGAAACGGGATGCAGAAAAGATATAGCTGCAGTTGGGTGTTCTTCAGTCCCCAGAGATACAGAGGGGTCATATATGCCGTGCTTCCTGCCCGGAATTGCTGCGGCGACATCGATTTCAGCCGCACTTGGTGTCCCGTTATACAGGTTTTCGCACCAGACAGGACATGTTGTGTCAGCAGTCTTTTCGTCATATGGAAGTGATTTTGAGTTGTTGAAGTCACGCTTTGCCGCTTTTCATGTTTCAGGCGGAACCACGGAGGTTCTGATGTGTACTCCCGGCAGGGATGCAAACAGTGTTACATCAACTGTCGTTAACATAGAAAAATTAGGCGGAACAAAGGATATCAGCTGCGGGAAAGCAGTTGACAGAATTGGAGTCCGTATGGGTTTCGATTTTCCGAGCGGAAGATACATGGACAGCGCGGCTTGCGGATACGGAGGAGAGATCCCCGTGCCGCACATTTCGGTCGACGGTTTTTCTTTCAACATGTCCGGGCTTGAAAACAAAGCCGTACAACTGTATGAAGAGAGCATGGATACCGGGAAAGTCGCATGCTATGTCCTTTCGTTTATCTCTGAAACACTTGAAAAAATCACTGTGAATCTTTTGAATGAATATGGCGAGATACCGGTAATATATTCCGGCGGAGTGATGAGTTCGGTGTTTTTAAGAAACAGGCTTTCAAAATACGGGAGATTTGCGTCTCCTGAACTTTCTTCCGACAATGCAGCCGGAATTGCTTTAAGCGCTGCTATTAAGGATGGTGGATATTATGCTGCAGAACAGTGAACTTGGCGGGGCGGCTGAGAGAAGGCCGGTATCCGTTTCCGAACTCAACAATTCGGTAAAACTGTTGCTGGAATCACAGCCGTCTTTCAGCGGAATCGTTGTGGAAGGCGAGATATCGAGCGTTTCATTCAAAGGCGGACATATGTATTTTGCTCTAAGCGATTCAGCGAGTATAGTGAATTGTATTATGTGGAGAAGCAGGCTTTACAGCATTTCTTTCAAACCGGAGATAGGTAAAAAAGTCATCTTGACAGGCAGTATCAATGTGTATCCCGCGAACGGTACATATTCCCTTATCTGCGATTCTCTCAAGGAGAAAAACGAGTCCGGGGACCTTTATGAGGCTTTTGAGAAACTTAAGCTCAAGCTCGCTTCAGAAGGACTCTTCGATAATTCACGGAAGAAACCGATCCCCGGTTTTCCGGAAAGAGTCGGAATAATCACGTCATCAAGCGGTGCAGCGGTCCACGACATTCTGAAAAACGCAAAGGAAACGGGATCACTGTCCGAAGTCATACTCTATGATGCATCCGTTCAGGGAGTAAATGCCCCGGCTGAACTGTCATCCGGTATACGATATTTCAATAATACCGATTCGGTGGATGTGATCATAATAGGGCGTGGAGGCGGAAGCATCGAGGATCTTAACGCATTTAACGACGAAAATCTGGCGAGAAGCATCGGAGCCTCCCATATTCCCGTTATTTCATGCGTCGGACACGAGCAGGATTTTACTATTTGTGATTTTGTGGCAGATTTGCGCTGTCTTACACCTACGGCTGCCGGACAGGTCGTTTTTCCGGATCTGGATGTTATCAGAGACTATATAAGCGATCTGTATGAAAAAGAACTGCACAGTATAAAAAGCCTTGTTGACACTTGGAAGGCAAAATTGGCTCGTGAATCCGAATCGCGATATCTGAAGGACCCCGAAAGCAATATCAATGATAAAAGGCAGTCGCTTGCGATCATGTCAGAACGGCTTGACGTTGCAGAGAACAACATCTCAAGGCTGAAGAAAGCGGAACTTAAGAATTTTACTGAAAATCTTAATATGCTAAATCCTCTTTCGGTCATCAGCAGAGGCTTCAGCGCGGTGTATGATGACTGCGGCAGGCTTGTCAGATCGACTGAAGATGTCGGCAAAGGTGACTTAATAAACATAAAGGTAACAGACGGAAATATAAAGGGAATTGTCACTGAAGTGAGCAAAACCGGAAAGGCGGCTGAAAATGGATGATAAATATACTTTTGAAGAAGCGATGAGCAGACTCGAAGAGATAGTCAAAGCTCTTGAAACGGGCAAGGCATCGCTTGACGATTCACTTGAGCTCTTTGAAGAAGGCGTCAAACTGGTGCGCTTCTGCAACGGCAAACTTGAGAACGCTGAACTCAAAATAAAAAAGCTTACCGCTTCAAAAACAGGTGATGTCTCGGAATCGGATTTCGAGACCGTGTAATACTGTTTGAAAGGACAATATGACCATGGATGAAAACATTACAGTCGGCAACAATATTGAAAATGTACTCAGAGAAAACGCCGAAAAGATAGAAAATGCTCTTATAGGTTTCCTGGCGGATGAAAACGCGGGCTCGACCGTTACTACAGAGGCAATGAGATATTCCACCCTCGGCGGAGGAAAAAGGATAAGGGCTTTCCTTGTCATGGAATTCTGCAGAATGTTCGGAGGGAAAGAAGAAGCGGCAATTCCTTTTGCCTGCGCCCTTGAGTGCATGCACGCGTCGTCCCTGATTCATGACGACCTTCCTTGCATGGACGATGATTCGCTGAGACGCGGCAAACCTTCATGCCATGTCCAGTTCGGCGAGGCCGAAGCTCTTCTTGCCGGTGACGGACTTATGGTCTTTGCCTTTGAACTCTGTGCATCAAACAAATATGTATCAGACAGGGCGGTAAAACTGGCAACGGCGACTCTTGCTCACCAGTCCGGTGCCATGGGCATGATGTGCGGCCAGACCATAGATATCTCCAACAGCGTGGAGTCATATGACGAGCTGAAAAAAATGTATCTCAAAAAAACCGGAGCTCTTATCAAGGCAGCATGCATGCTCGGATATTTTGCCGCAATAGACAGACCATCCGGAAGCGACCTTGAAAACATAAGGCTGTACGCAGACGCGATCGGACTGGCTTTCCAGATACATGATGATATTCTTGATGTCAAAAGTGACACATCAACACTCGGAAAAAATGTCGGCAGCGATGAAAAGAACAATAAAAAGACGGTACTATCATTCATGAGCATGAATGAAGCCGAAGACGAAGAAACACTACTCACTCTTCTTGCCATAGAAGCTGTGTCGCATTACGAGAACAGCAAAAATCTGTGTGACCTGGCGTTATGGCTGCTTGCAAGGAAAAAATGAGACTTGATTTATTTCTGACGGAAAAAGGCTATTCTCAAAGCAGAACAAGAGCAGCAGCTCTTATAAAATCAGGCTGCGTCAGTGTGAACGGACGGACAGCAAACAAAGTGTCGGCGGAAGTGACGGAAGATGATCGGATAGAAATAGTGAATAAAGAGCCTGAGGCGGATTATGTTAGCAGGGGAAGAATAAAGCTGGAAGCTGCCGTAAAAAGATTTTCAGTTGATGCCGAAGGCAGGGTATGCGCTGACATAGGCGCATCAACAGGCGGTTTTACTGAGTGCCTCCTGTCACACGGTGCAGTACGGGTTTATGCGGTCGACTCCGGACACGGGCAGCTGGCCGTGTCGCTTGCGAAAGATGAAAGAGTAGTAAATCTCGAAGGAGTAAACGCGAGATATATAAGTGATAAAATGATTCCCGAAAGATGCTCTTTGGTCGTCTGCGATGTATCATTCATCTCACAGACACTTTTGTTTGATTCCTTAACGGGGATCATAACTGACGGAGGAGACTATATAGGACTCATAAAACCGCAGTTTGAATGCGGCAGACAGGCCCTGAATAAAAAGGGAATAGTCAAAGACCCGCATGATCACATTTTTGCAATAAAAAAAGTAGTAGATGCCCTCAGCGTTTCCGGTTTTATACCTCGTGGAATCATGAAGTCGCCTGTTTCAGGCGGAGACGGCAACACTGAATATCTCGTATATGCAGGATACAATAAAGGGCAGAACAATTTAGATGAAAAAACAATCAAGGAGGTCGTACTTGAACGCTCCTGTTAAAAAAATCATACTGATCCCGAATCCCAGGAAGGAAATATCCCCTGAAAAAATATGCAGCATTATTTCAAGACTGCATCATGCCGGCTGTGATATCGGATATTATGCAGAAGACGGTTCCTCACTGCCGGAGTTCACACATGCTGTTGATGATGCAGGGTTTTCAGAAGCGGATGCCGCCCTTGTCCTCGGCGGAGACGGATCAATCATAGAAGCCGTACATAAAACAATGAAGTACGGAATTCCGGTTGTAGGAATAAATTTCGGACATGTGGGATACCTCACCGAAATAGAAGACGGTGAAAGCGATCTGCTGGAGAAACTGGCA
>CACXBN010000052.1 GCA_902765885.1 uncultured Ruminococcus sp.
ATCAACTCCGATTGTAAATACTGCTTTACCTCATCATAGTTGTTGAATGATGCATTTCCTGGTGTTAACTCTGTTACTAATGTAATTTCATATGCTTTCATTTCTTCTCCGATCGGTGAGTTCTTATAATTATCTACCTTCTATTACTGAATCAGCATTCCAAAGTCATCGCTCTTCTGGCAATTAGATACTTGTATTTTTACATTTGTTCCGTATTGTGACTTGATGTTAACCACACCATATTTGCAAATAGGAACCTGTGGATTGTTTTCATATTTGCGGTTTGGTGTCCCATTACTGTTGAGATATTTCCAGGTAGTACCTACAATTTTTGTATCTTCCGGAACTGCTCCCAGTTCTACAATTTCTATAGATGATGTGTTGATTTCAACATCTTCGTAGCATTCTGTCCTGACATGTTTCTTTTCTATAACAAATATTCTGTCTGGAAGAATAATAAGCGATTTGTCTTTAAGTCTGATGCTTATCACATCGACATTCGTCTCAATATATTCGGGCGTTTTTTTCTCAATAAAACACTCAATACGATCTTTTCCGTTTACCTCCCACTCTTTATCGCCTTCCGCTAATATTTGCCATGCCCCTACTCTTCTTTCATATTCTTCTGCCTTTTCAGCATCAAAATCATAATAAAGAGCAATACGCTGTTTCCCTTTTGACTTAACAGCCTTTTCTAGTGCAAGAGCAACATCGTCAACTGCTGCAGGCTTCTCTTCTATCACTTTTTCGGGATAGTCTGCATCAGGCACTTCAAACTGTCTTTGGCTAACCGTTCTTTCGTTATCATGCCTCTCTTCGAACGAAGGAGCGGGAACCCTTTGTGGTGTATTCCTTTCTCTTCTTGTAGTCGGATTGTTTTGACGATCTCTACCGATTTCCTCAGTCCAATATATTCCCGTTCCAGGGATGCCCACTGATCTTCTGATTCTTCCATCTGCCCCATGTGAAATGCGAAAACCCGGGACACCCCAACTGTATCCGACTCCAGACTTACTGATGTTAATCCGAAAACCGCCACCCAAATTGATGCTTTTTCTTAATCTGAATGCCATTCTATTCCTCCATAATCAAGACCACTGATGCATCATCTGACGATCCGTTATTGCGTGCTGCTTGAATTATTGTTTCACACATTTCTATTCCAGGCAGACCCGATCCTACAACATCCTCCATGGTTTCAATATCCACATAATCATGTATCCCATCAGATGTAAGTAGCAGTTTTCTGTAATTCTCCATTGGCGAAACAATAAGCTTAGAGAGGAGTCGATCCTTTCCCCCTCCAAAACAATTAGTTATTTCACTAGCGTTACAGTTTTCTGCTTCCTCAAACTGTCCTTGTCTAAGAAGCCATTCTTTTACTGTATGGTCCTCAGAGATCTGCTTCAAGTACTTTCCCTGTAGTGCATATGCTCTTGTATTGCCTATATGGAACAGATATCTATTGTCATCAAGACAATAAACCCCTGTAAGCGTTGTGGCCATTTCTTTGCATGCTGCTTGTCCGATTGCATATGCCAATAATTGCTCATTGATATTAACCAAACTGCCACGAAGTTCTTCTAAACTATTAACATCGCCCAGCTGGTTCCTGAGATGATTAACAACAAACCTTGAGGCTAAATCTCCACCCGCATTACCACCAACGCCATCAGCAATACAAATCACCCAACGGTCTTCTAGTTTAATATTTTCCACATGGGTATCAACAATAGTATTTCCGACCAAAACAGCATCTTCGTTGATTAACTTATTTGTACCGCAGGAAGTGATTGCATAAATCATCTTTAACCCCTGTTGCAGGAAAGTGCATAAGGCATGTTCTCTGCATCAATTGATGTAATCGTTAGTGTTTCTTCTCCTTTAACTTCGTTATCAAACATAAATCTCGACAGTGGATTAATAAGCAAGCTTTCAACAATATTGCCAATACCACGGCCTCCATTCGATAAGTTTGATATTGCTTTGTTCTTTAAGGTTTCATATGCTCCATCTGAAATGATCAATTTGATCTTTTTTTCTGTTTCCAGATTGTTGATAATCTTTTCGATCTGAGAGTCTAATATCTCTACTGCAACATCCGGCCTGATAAAATCAAAAACTACTATATTTTCACCGATACGATTCAGTATCTCCGGACGGCCAAGTTCGAGTTTGAAGTAATCCTCTATTGCACTTCGTACTCTTTTTTGGACTTCTGAATACTCCATATCAGGGGTCACATTTGGCTCACGAATTCCAAGATTGTTTCTTGTAAAAATCCCCAGGTTACTTGTAAAGATAATAATGCACTCGGAAAAATAAACCGTATTGCCCTGTCCATCCGTCATTCTTCCATCCTCAAGAATCTGTAGGAATTTATCGAATATTGACGGATGAGCTTTTTCTATTTCATCGAACAGCAAAATCGAGAATGGATTCTCTTTAACTGCATTTGTAAGTTGTCCTCCAGCTTCATATCCAACGTATCCCGGAGGCGCTCCCAGTAATTTCTGATCACTATGGCTCTGGCTGTATTCACTCATATCAAAACGAATACAACAACTTTCATCTCCAAAAAGTTTTTCTGCAAGAGTCTTTGCGGTTTCAGTCTTACCGGTTCCTGTAGGTCCTGCGAAGAAGAGTATTCCCTTTGGCTTGGAATGTGATGAACTCTGCAACCCTGCCATACCTGTAACAGCACGTTTAACCACATCCAGCGTTTTTGTAATTGCGAATTGCTGCCCCTTTACTCTCTTTTGAAAATCCGTTTCAGCTGTTCTTAACTCCGAAAGGTCTAAGTTATCCCATGGATTTTCTTTTATTCCATATCTGTAAAGATCAATTACTGAAGACATCTTTCTGACTGGGACTTTTTCATTCTTACAGAGTCTTCTTAAACCATTTATTTCTGTAAAGCTGAACCCTTCTGTTAATCCAATGAACTTATCCTGGACTTTCTCTAATTCATCTGGGTGCTCATTATAATAAGGCTGTTCCTCATCAAAAACATCCCGATCAAAGAAGCTTGCAAAGTTATCCCCCTTAACTAACTTTTCACGTTCTTCTTTTGAAGGTGTCGAGATATGAATAGTTTTCACGTTCGGATTATCAAGATAGAACCATGCTGGAATGTCATTGACCTTATTTACAATCATTATCACTACATTCTTAAGAATACCCTTATCTGTCACTACATCCTTACCTTCCAAGGAAGAGAGCAACAGGTTTGTGAAACTATCTACCTCTGTCTGTTCCAGGTTATCTGGTGAAGTGATATATCTGGATGCAAGATTCAGAATGACAGCAGTCGCCCGCTGGTTCTGGCCCACCGCATTTCTAACAATTGTTGCCGCTGATGAACTGCCACCCTTAAAGCCACTCTTGATGTGATCCCCTTCGACTCTTGAACCAGTGATGTTTGCGAATTCTCGAATGTGATTGTCATCGCAGGAATTGTAAAACCCCTGCATGCTATCATAAAAGGCTACTGTTTGATATCCCAAATCTGTGAAATAGTAATGCAAATACTCTGGCAGTCGAAGAATGGTCCCTTTTGGCATACTGCCATCTATTGGATATTGATATACGTCAAGCACGTTTCCCTCGACGATTATCATAGGCTTTATTCTCGTAAAGATTCCCATCTCGCGATGCCATTTTGGTATATATTCCATGTTCTCCTCCTATAAGATTTCAACGCCTTTTCTTGTTATTCTGCTTTCGAAATCAGCTTGAAAGTTTTTTTCATGAATCCCAACGGATATAACTCCATCCCGAGTGCTAAAGTTCTGGATTCTGTTTGCCCCGTTTTTCATGTACTCCCCATATCGTTTTGTTAAAAAACTCTTAAGTATATGTATATTCTGATTTGAAGATCCCTTTAGAAACGATCCATCGTTTCTTTCTTCTTCATAAGGCCCATCAATCAATACACCAATCTGATCTAAGGCATTATTTATATCATTATCATTTTTTTCTTTAAGTTCCGTTAACGTGAATCCAGTATAAACAAGGATATCATCCGTTAATGAATCTATATTATTTAGAAGTACTGTAAGATCATGTGCCTGTTCAAACGGCTCTCCACCAGTAATCGTAATGCCGTCAATAGAAGTCTTTTTGGCGATTGAATCGATCAATGCAACCAGACCCTGTACGGATATTTCTTTCTCTGGATCTACGTCCCACAACTCTGGATTGCTGCATCCAGCGCAGCATCTCTTGCATCCACAAAGCCAGATTCCTACTCTATCCCCTGGCCCTAAAACTTTAACCGGAAACAGTATGCGCGCAACGTTCATCTTAATCCCTCAACAATGAAATATGCTGCTTTCTTCTGTCTGACATCATTTATCAATTTCCCGCCAAGTCCTATCTCATCGCCCTCTTGCAAAACAACTTGTACCCCATCTTCAATCTGACTATCATTTACAAAGGTATAGTTCGTTTTACTTAGGTTCTCTACCAGTGCCCTCCCATCTGCAATAATGATTTTAATGTGCTCGCGGCTTACATATGTCTTATCATGTAAATACTCCGATAATGTTGCTTTTCTTCCAATTACAGTAATTGGTTTATCGACTGTATATATGAAATCGTCTTCAACCGCTCGCAAATCAAATGATTGAACGTTGATTGTATCCTCAGTTGGCTC
>CACXBN010000053.1 GCA_902765885.1 uncultured Ruminococcus sp.
AGAATATCTGGAGAAATAAAAATGAAATGGAACACTGAAGAAGAAGCCAGACTGGAAATAAAGAATCTGGTTGAAGATTACTACCATCAATTTAAAGAAAACAAAAAATCTTTCACACCGGGTGATCGAATCAACTATGCCTCAAGAGTTTATGACGAAAAGGAGATGCAGTCTTTGGTTGACTCGGCACTCGATTTTTGGTTGACCTCTGGCAGGTTCTGCGAAGAATTTGAAAAAGAGTTTGCCAAATGGATCGGTGTGAGATTTGCTCATCTTGTCAATTCCGGTTCCAGTGCGAATCTTATAGCTTTTAGTGTTCTGACTGCACCGGAGTTAAAGGAAAGACAGATAAAAAAAGGTGATGAAGTCATTACGGTGGCTTGCGGTTTTCCAACTACCGTCAATCCAATCATTCAGTATGGTGCTGTTCCTGTTTTTGTTGATGTAACAATACCTCAGTACAATATTGATGTTAATAAGCTTGAAGAAGCTTATTCCGAAAAAACAAAAGCAGTCATGATTGCTCATACTTTAGGCAATCCTTTTGATCTGAAAGAAGTGAAAAGATTCTGTGACAAATATAACTTATGGTTGGTCGAAGATAATTGCGATGCTCTGGGGTCAGAATACACATTGGACGGGGTTACCAAATTTACCGGTACATGGGGAGATATAGGAACTTCATCTTTCTATCCTCCTCACCATATGACAATGGGAGAAGGAGGATGTGTTTATACCGATAATCCTTTGCTTCACAAATTGATTCTCTCCTACAGAGACTGGGGAAGGGATTGCATCTGCCCGTCAGGTAAGGACAACTTCTGCGGTCATCGATTTGATGGACAATTTGGAGAATTGCCAAGAGGTTATGATCATAAATATGTCTACTCTCATTTTGGTTATAACCTCAAAGCAACTGATATGCAGGCTGCGGTTGGTGTGGAACAATTGAAGAAATTCCCATCTTTTATAGAGAGAAGAAGGCATAATTGGGATCGTTTATACAAGAATTTGGAAGATTTGACCGATAAGATAGTGCTTCCGGTTCCATGCGAAGGATCCAGGCCCTCATGGTTTGGTTTTATGATTACTTGCAAAGAGGGGATAAATAGAAATAAGGTAACCAGATATCTTGAAAACTGTGATATACAGACAAGGCTTCTGTTCTCAGGGAATTTGATTAAACATCCATGCTTTGATGAAATCAGAAATACAGATCGGTACAGAGTTGTGGGCGAATTAAGTAATACCGATATCATTATGAATGACTCCTTCTGGGTAGGTGTGTATCCGGGAATGAGCGATGAGATGATTGATTACATGGCAGAAAAAATAAGGGAGGCTTTGGACTGAAATGAAAATCAGACTAGCGGACTATGTTGCAAACTTTCTGGTCGAACATGATGTAAAGGATGTTTTTAGCGTTGTTGGGGGTGGTGCTATGCACCTCAATGATGCGTTAGGTCATAACAAAGGATTGAAAGTTACTTACAATCACCACGAACAGGCTTGCGCTATTGCTGCGGAAGCATATGCAAGACTTGAGAATAAAATTGCTGCTGTATGTGTCACGACGGGGCCTGGTGGAACAAACGCGCTGACAGGTGTGGTTGGAGGATGGCTCGATTCCATTCCGATGTTTATTATCAGTGGCCAGGTGCGTTATGATACAACGGCTCGCTTTGCTTTGAAAGAAAAAGGTGCTTTTCTTCGTGCAATGGGCGATCAGGAGTACGACATTGTCAAATCAGTTGAACCAATGACAAAATATGCGGTTATGATAGAAGATCCGCTAACAATTCGATATCATCTTGAACGCGCATGGCATTTGGCAACAAGTGGCAGGCCTGGTCCTGTATGGATTGATATCCCGGTAAACTATCAGGGAATGATTATTGAGACAGAGGGCTTGAAAGGCTATGATCCGGAAGAAGACGATATTCTTCTTCCTCCTCCTGTTGATGATGCGGTGATTGAAAAAGTATTAGAGAAAATCAAAAAAGCAAAACGACCTGTTTTTCATGCAGGCTATGGAATTCGCTTATCCGGTGCTTATGAAGAATTCAGAAAAGTGTTAGAGAAGCTGAATATTCCGATTGTCACTTATTGGAATGCGATTGATCTTATTGAGGATGAACATCCACTATATTGTGGCAGAGCCGGTAATATGGGTGATCGTCCCGGCAACTGGGCGATTCAGAATGCAGATCTGATCCTTGCGGTCGGAACCAGAATCTCTATACGACAAGTTGGCTATAATTGGAAAACTTGGGCAAGAGCGGCAGAAGTCATCATGGTGGATGTCGATCAAAACGAGATGAAAAAACCTACGTTGCATGTTGAAATGCCGATTTGGGCAGATGCAAAGGATTTTTTGAAGAAGCTGAATGAGAAGGCTGATCAAAAAGTATCCGATGATGAGGATTGGATCAGGATATGCCAAGGATGGAAAAAAGATTATCCTGTTGTATTGCCTAGACAATGGGAAGAAAATGGAAGAACAGCAAATGTTTATGCTTTTGTCAAATATCTTTCCAGCCGTTTGCCTGAAAACAGTTTAACCGCTGTTTCTAATGGTGCGTGTTGTGTTGTAGGACATCAGGCATATGAAATTCAGAAGGGAAGTCGAGTGGCGAACAATAGTGCAATTGCCTCGATGGGCTATGGATTGCCTGCGGCGATTGGTACTTGTATTGGCGGAGGAAGAAAGGAAACGATATGTCTGGAAGGAGATGGTTCAATCATGATGAACCTTCAGGAATTACAGACAATCCTTACCAACCGTCTTCCGATCAAGATCTTTTTGATCAACAACAATGGATATCATTCGATAAGGATCACGCAGACAAATCTTTTCAATAAGAACTTTGTAGGTATTGGACCTGAATCTGATGATTTGTCTTTCCCGGAATTCAAAAAAATAGCTGAGGCTTTTGGTTATCGTTATTTCAGCGCTCACAGTAACGAAGAAATGAAGAGCGTAGTTGATACGGTTTTAAAATTGGAAGGTCCGGTATTCACTGAAATATTTACTGATACCGAACAAGTGTGGGAACCTAAGAGCAGTACAAAGAGACTGGAAGATGGCACGCTGATTTCGCCTCCACTTGAAGATCTTGCACCATTCTTGCCAAGAGAAGAGCTGGAAAAAATCATGATCATTCCTTTAATTGATGAGGAACCATCTAAATGAAAAGAGCAATCATAAGCGGAGCTACTGGTGCAGTTGGCTCCGCTCTTGTTCGTAATCTGGTCTCTAATGGTGTGGAAGTACTCGTTTTAGCCAGACCAGATTCAAACAGAAATAAGAATATTCCCAAAAACCAACTAATTACGTTGCGATACTGTTCGTTAGAAGGTTTGTCAGAACTGAAAAACGATACCATGAAAGATTATGATATTTTTTATCATCTTGCATGGGCGGGCACTTCGGGTAAAGAACGGAATGACAAGGAATTACAGG
>CACXBN010000054.1 GCA_902765885.1 uncultured Ruminococcus sp.
TGTCCTCGAGGCACTGATTCGCTTCTTTAAGCCTCATTTTCAAGTATATTCCGACGGCACCTTTAAAGGTGATACCTCTGAGTACAGAGCCTGCAAAGAAGCTGCCGGAGACAATCTTCCCTTTGATGAAAGCCGTACCAATTTCATGCACTTCGATCTTCTTGTAAAAAACGAATACGAAAAAGTGCTTCCGGTTATGAAGTGCTTTGTAGACCGCTTTATAAATATAAACAAACCAAGGAAGGTTGAAGAAGTCACAAAAGCGCTGCTGCAGCTCATCGCTGATGATGACTCTATCAATCCTAACGACGTCTTCTATATGGGTGAGATGGATCATCCGATTACAAAGGAGAAACTCCTTCAGAAAACAGATATTGTACTTGAACCCTTCCTGCTAGGCATCTGGCACTTTATAGTACTTAACCGGCAGGATAACCACATTGGTCGTGAAACCTTCCTCGATTGGAATCAACAAAACGGTCTAGGAAAGCCTTGGAAATACGTCAGCACAATCGGAAGTGATTATCCTCTTGTCATTCGTATCCGCCGAACCGGCAATATGGATTTCTTTGTATCCCCCAACATAGAGACAGAACCAGATCTGACTGCAGAAGCCACAAATGAAGAATTTCTTGAGGAAGACACTGGTACATATGAATCTGAAATGGTTGAAGATCCTGTCATGGAAGAATACAATTCTCTGCCACTCTGGCAGGATGTGTATATCAACTGCGGCGTAATCGTAAATGTAAACCAGCACGCAGGGAAGATTTACTACATCAATAATGTAGAGCACTTGGAATAAAGGAGGCGGTCATGAGTAACGAATTAGCAAATACCCATGTCGACTGCCTCCCTGCCACGCAGGGAACAGCATCGTTGCAGCAGACCGGCCAAAGAATCTACAATATTAAAAATGTGGAACATGCTGGCGATATTCATAATGATATCGTTATTTATATTTCCAGCAGTGTGTTTCCCGGAATGCCTGGCTACATCCCTCCAATGCAGCAATCACTAAATCCATCACGATATCATTTACTCGTAAAGTATGGTGAGACATTCGATAAAGGGTATATTGAAATGGATAAAACCCACTCACTTACGGAGTCAGGCACGTGTGAATCCTTCAGGGAAAAATATGTAAGAATGACCGACGAAGTCATAGAAGAACTGAAGACCTATCCTGCTTTATTTATGTCCGAAACAAGCAAAGAAAGTGTTGCCTTTGGAAATCAGTATGTATACTGGGGAATCATTACAGATATCAAAAGAATGAGCAGCACCTTAAAGATTTATTTTCACCTTCTTACACCAATCCCGCTGCAAAGGATTATAGATATAAAATCTGATCTCGATATACTGGGTACTCCATTTTTCGGAGAAATGAACCACAGTCACTGGTCACTGAAAGATGTAAACATTTTAAACGTCTTTAGCAATTTCGGAATCAATGTGATGGCTCCGACGCTGTAAGCGAGATAATTATGATTGGTAAGCGATTTAATTTAAAGCTGTCAGAAGTTACCGCCTTTGTTAGGGCTAATCGGATGGCAGATACGTATCAGGAGGATAAAGACAATGCCAGAGAACGAAAAACTCCAGTCCGTCATTCAAAAGATCAGTCTCACTGAAGCAACCTTTGAAGGCGCCAGTGAAGAAGCGCGTACCATTAAGCCATGCTTTGTGAATTTCTTTTTTGGCAAGAATGGTTCTGGGAAAACAACCATTGGAAGACAGATCAGAGATGATGTAGGAATTGAGTATACCAAAGGGATGCCTCGCAACAGTTACGAAGTTCTGGTTTATAATCAGGATTTCGTTGATGATTATTTCTGCACCTATGACCGACTGAAGGGTGTATTCAGAATCAGTAAGGATGGAAAAAATGTTGAAAAGAACATCGCTGATTATGAGAGACAAATGAAAGACGCTCAGAGTGTTATTGATAATATCGCTGCTGACATAGATAATAATAGAGCAGCACTTTCAGAAGCAGACACCATTTTTCAGGCGAACTGCTGGCGCAATTCAAAAGACCTGCGTGATCCGTATAAGTCTCTTCTAAAAGGCGCACTCAAAGCCGCACCTTTCTCAAAAAAGGTACTGGAAACTACACCGGCAGAATGTGATCCTACGGAGCTAGCAGAACTTTATAAGACTGCCTATGTTACTGAACTGGAATACTATCCTTCTTTTGACACTTATAAAGACGGAGCTCTCGACATCGGTGTAATTCCTGCCTGCAGTTTACTCGGTGAGCCAATTGAAAGCCGCAGTGACACCCAGTTTGCAAGGTTTGTCAAGGCCATCGGCGCGACTGACTGGGTAAAAATTGGTCATGATACCTTCCATAACACTCCGGGGCGGAAATGTCCTTATTGTCAACAGACCATGCCGACCGACTTTGAGGAAAAACTTGCTGACATATTCGATGAGCAGTATCTACAGGATCTTCAGACTATCAGGAAGTTTCGAGATCGTTATAAAGACTACATGGGTGAACTCTGGAGAATCTTTAATTCTAATACCAAGAAAAAGCTTTTCCCCGGGCTAGATATGGCCAGGTACAAAGCACAGCTTGATGCATTCAGCAACAAGTTACAGCGAAATCTTCAGATCATCGATTCTAAAATCGAGAAACCGGCTACAGCTATTGAAATAGAAGATGTGACGTCGGATCTTATGGATCTGAATCATACAGCGAAGCAATTCAATACGGCCATTAATAAGAACAATGCTGATTTCAACGCCAGAAAGGATAATCAAGATAGATTTCTACCAATGCTTTGGGGACTCATTGCTTATCGCCTGCAAGGTGAGGTAGAAAGTTACAGAACAAAGATAGAGAAGATTGATAGAGAATACAAACTGCTGAACGACAAAAAGAAAGCTCACGAGATTATCGTACAGAATTTGTTGGAAAAGATCAAAGAGCTTACAACCTCTGCTACATCTATCCAGCCTGTAATCGATCAGATCAACACGCTCTTGGATGAGTCCGGTTTTGAAGGCTTCAAAATCGTAAAAAGCGATAAGATCGAAAATGGGTACAAAGTTGTCCGACGGGATAAAAGTACCGTAATTAAGCTTAGTGAAGGTGAACGGAATTTTATATCTTTTCTATACTTCTACCATATGGTGAAGGGAACAATGGAGCCAGATGGTGTCGTCCGAGACAAGATCGTTGTTGTGGACGATCCGATTTCCAGTATGGACAGCAACTCCATATTTCTGGTGAGCGCACTGATCCGTGAAATGATTGAAATCTGCAACAACAACGCGGAGTATCGTAACCAACAGATCGCCGGCGACTATATCAAGCAGTTCTTTGTGATGACCCACAATGCTTACTTCCATAAGGTCATTACCTACAACCAAGTAAACCGCTATAAGAGCGTAAACTTCTATCTGGTGGATAAGCTTGATAACATTTCCTCTGTAACACTCTGCCAAGAATACAGCAAAACTTCTGCAGGTGATTTGGTTAATATCAATCCGGTCAAAAATTCCTATGCGGCTCTGTGGTCAGAATACAGGGATTTGAAAACCGCTCTCCCGTTGCTGAATGTCATGCATCGGATTCTGGATTACTATTTCCTAGATATGTGCGGCTATGATGGCCTTAATATCCGGCAACGCATTCTGATCAATAGCCGCGATAAGTTTATTGTGAAGAACCCTGATGGAACCGAAGACCGCACCAAACTGCAGCTTGCGTCTCATCTTCTGTCCTTCATTGCTGCCGGCATTTCTGATGATGTTCATTTTGTTACAA
>CACXBN010000055.1 GCA_902765885.1 uncultured Ruminococcus sp.
GGAAGAGCGTACGGGTAACCGTCGTCTCCGTTTACCGCGAGCACTCCCCGCTTTTCGTTTTCAAGTATGAAGATACACTCGTCAGTGGTGAGTTTCTGTTTGATTCTGCTTATTTCCCTGAACATATCTTCCTCCGTTTTTATCAGATAAATCTGCCTGTTATGCTTTCGGGATTGTTTTTTATTTCTTCCGGCATGCCTTCGGCCACAACACGTCCGCCTTCGTCACCGCCGCCCGGGCCCATGTCTATAACATAATCCGCGTTTCTTATGACATCGAGGTCATGCTCGATCACGATAACCGTTGCTCCGTTTTCAATGAGCTCTTCGAACACGGACAGAAGCGTCTTTACGTCAAGCGGATGAAGTCCTATGGTAGGCTCGTCGAACACGAACACCGTGTCCTCCTGGCTTCTTCCCATTTCCGTCGCAAGCTTCAGCCTCTGTGCCTCGCCTCCCGAAAGATCGGGCGTCGATTCCCCGAGTGTCAGATAGCCGAGCCCGAGGTCGGATAGTATTTTCATTTTCTGCCATACCGGTTTCACGTCTTCGCATACCGTAAGCGCAGTGTCGATGTCCATGGCCATAAGCTCGGGAAGCGAATATTCCCTGCCGTCACCGTTCCCTTTGGCGCAAGGTCTTCTTACGAGATATGCGTCCTTTGAGTATCTCGATCCCCTGCATTCCGGACACGGAATGTCGACATCCGGAAGGAACTGAACGTCAAGACTTATCTCTCCCGTTCCGTCGCAGTTCATGCAGCGGAGCTTTCCCGTGTTATATGAAAAGTCTCCCGCTTTGTATTTGTGTTTTTTTGCATCCGGTGTTTTTGCATACACCTTTCTGAGCTCGTCATGTATACCGGCATATGTGGCAACGGTGGATCTGACATTGATCCCTATCGGGGTCGCGTCAATGAGCTTTATATGCCTTATCCCCTCCGCTTCGATCTTTTCGACATGTCCGGGAAGGTCCCTGCCGCTCTCAAGAGCTTCGAGCGCCGGTACAAGGCTTTCGAGCACCATCGTGGTCTTGCCGGATCCCGAAACACCCGTAACGGCTACCAGTCTTCCCTTCGGTATCTTAATATCAAGCGGCTTTACGGTATGTATTCCTTTCGTTGACATGCATATCGAGCCTTTTTCAAAAATTTTCTCCTTATCCGGTTTTCTCCGGTATGAGGTATCCGCTTTTCCAGACAGGAAAGGGCCGATCTTCGATACGGGATTAGATGAGATATCGCTTACCGTTCCCTCGGCTATCACCTGTCCGCCGGATGCGCCCGAACCCGGTCCCATCTCGATTATCCAGTCGGATACGGAGAGGATCTCGGGATCGTGATCGACAAGTATCACCGTATTGCCGTCGGCAACGAGGTCCTTTATGACGTTCTCAAGTCCTATAACGTTCTGCGGATGAAGCCCTATTGACGGCTCGTCAAGCACGTACATTACGCCGGTCGTGCGGTTTCTTACCGCTCTCGCAAGCTGCATTCTCTGTCTCTCCCCGGTCGAGAGTGTTGACGACGAGCGGTCAAGTGTCAGATATGAAAGGCCGAGTTCGAGAAGTCTTCTTGCGTTGACCCTGAATGTTTCGCAAATGGCTTGTGCCATATCCCTCATCTCGGGAGGAAGCGATCCGGGAACGCCGTTTACCCACTCAAGCGCTTCCGACAGTGTCATCGTGCATACTTCACCAAGGGAAAGTCCCCTGATCTTCGGATATCTTGCGACTTCCGACAGACGTGTGCCATGGCATTCCGGGCATGTTTCCTCTTTCAGAAACTTCTCCACTCTTTTCATTCCGGTCTCGTCCTTGACCCTTGAGAGGGCGTTGAGGACCGTTGCCCTCGCGCTGTAATATGTGAAATCAAGTTCTCCGGCAGATACGCTTTCCGTATTCTTTGCCTTATAGAAAATATGCTTCTTTACCATCGGCCCGTCGATGACTATCTGCTTTTCCTCGTCCGTGAGATCCTTGTACGGAACGTCTGTTCTGACGCCCATCTCCCTGCACACGTCCTTCATTAGCGACCACATGAGAGAGTTCCACGGAGCGACGGCACCTTCGTCGACAGAAAGGTTTTCGTCGGGTATAAGCGTTGTGTCATCCACTGTCCTGATGATTCCCGTTCCGCCGCAGGCCTTGCACGCGCCCTCGCTGTTGAAGGCAAGGCTTTCAGCCCCCGGTCCGAAAAAATGCTCTCCGCATTCGGGACATACGATCTCCTGTTCAGCCGCTACCGAAAGAGACGGGTTTACGTAATGTCCGTTCGGACACCTGTGGCTTGCAAGACGGGAGAACATGAGCCTCAGACTGTTTAATAGTTCCGTGCCAGTTCCGAATGTGCTTCTTATCCCGGGAACGCCCGGCCTCTGGTGAAGTGCGAGAGACGCCGGAACATAGAGAATATCGTCGACATCCGCCTTTGCGGCGCCGGTCATCCTTCTTCTTGTGTAAGTTGAAAGGGATTCAAGATATCTTCTTGATCCCTCGGCGTACAGTACACCGAGTGCGAGAGATGATTTTCCCGATCCCGACACACCGGCAATCCCGACCGTTCCGCCGAGCGGAACATCCACGTCTATGTTTTTGAGATTATGTACTTTAGCTCCCCTTATGAGTATTTTTCCGGGAGCTTCTTTTTTTATTTCGTTCATATCCTAGTCCAAGTATATCTGATCTGATGCGGGTCCGTCAGCAGGTGAGAGAGCCGCCGGGCCGTTTTTCAGTCTTTCGCTGAGTTTTGTGTTTCTTTTGAGCGCGGGCATTTTCTTGACTGCCATAGCGAGCGCTTTGACCGTTCCGACTATAACGAGGCCCTTTTTTGCCCTCGTAATGCCTGTATATATGAGATTTCTCTGGAGCATAGCATAGTGCTGTGTCATCACCGGCATGACGACCACGGGATATTCGCTTCCCTGGGATTTGTGGATCGTCGTCGCGTACGCAAGCACTATTTCGTCAAGCTCCGTATAGTCGTATTCCACCCGTCTGCCGTCGAAGGAAACATGGAGGACCCTGTCTTCGAAGTCTATCCTTTCAACGATTCCTATGTCCCCGTTGAAAACTTCCTTGTCATAATTGTTTCTTATCTGCATGACCCTGTCGCCTGACCTGAAGGTAAATCCTCCGCGGGTTATCCCTATCCCGCCGGGATTCACGGCCGACTGAAGAAGCTGGTTCAGATTCGCGGCACCGACGTTTCCTCTCTGCATCGGCGTCAGCACCTGTATGTTTTGTGGCGTCGTCTTAAAGTATTTCGGCAGCCTGGTCTTGACGAGATTCACTATCATGCCAGCAGCCTTCTCCGGATCCTCTTCCGAGATAAAGAAGAAGTCCGAATTCTTTTCTGTCCTGAGATAAGGTATCTCTCCGCGGTTCACCTTGTGAGCCGACGTTATGATCCGGCTCGTCTGAGCCTGACGGAATATCTTTGTGAGTCTGACGACTGGCACAACTCCCGATTCTATTATATCCCTCAGGACATTTCCAGCCCCGACGCTCGGAAGCTGATCGACGTCTCCGACAAATATGACCGTCATTTTGTCAGGAACAGCCTTCAGCAGATTGTACATCAGCATGACGTCTATCATTGAGCACTCATCGAGGATGAGGACGTCGCCTTTGAGGGGATTCGACTCGTTTTTCTTGTATCCTTCAGGCGGCTTGACCTCGAGAAGCCTGTGTATCGTCTTTGCCTCCATATGAGTGGTCTCGGACAGCCTTTTTGCGGCCCTTCCCGTAGGAGCTGCCAGAAGAATTTTCGCTCCCGTGCTTCTGAATGCGGTAATGATTCCGAGAGTAGTCGTTGTCTTTCCTGTTCCCGGTCCACCCGTGAGCACGAACACCTTGCTCCCGACCGCTGTCTCAATGGCCTCAAGCTGCACTTCGTCATATGCCACCCCGGTGAGGGAGCATATCTTCTGCCTCAGTCCGCTTGTATCCACTGTTATGGAAGGCTTTGCCTTTTTTATCGCTCTGAGTCTTCTTGCTACTCCGTTTTCCGAATAGAAGAAAGGCGGAAGATATATGGCATCTTCATCCCTTATCACATCTCTCGTCCCGACCATTGTCCCAAGCGCTTCCGAGAGCTTTTCCCTCTCAGCCCCCAGAAGCTCGGAGGCTGAATCCATGAGCTGCTCTTCCGTCGCAAAACAGTGTCCGTCCTCGGAGAGCACATTGAGCGTATATTTTATTCCACTCCTCAGGCGCGGATACGCGTCGTGCTCAAAGCCCAGCTTGGCTGCTATCGTGTCTGCGGTCTTAAATCCTATTCCCCAGATGTCGTCAGCCATTCTGTACGGATTTTCAGTCACTACCTTTATACTGTCCTTGCCGTAGGTCTTGAATATCTTTGAGGCATGGGATGTGGAAACGTCGTGTCCCTGAAGGAACAGCATTATATTTCTGATCTCCTTCTGTTCATCCCAGCTCTTCTTTATTCTTTCCACCCTTATGTTTCCGATCCCGTCGACTTCAAGCAGTCTGTCCGGGTAGTTTTCTATCACTTCAAGGGTGTCCTTGCCGAATTTCTTTACTATTTTTTTCGCATAAACGGGTCCGATGCCCTTTATGAGTCCGCTGCCGAGATACTTTTCAATCCCGTACGCGGTCGCGGGCATGGTCTCCTCGCATTTCACGAACGAGAACTGTCTCCCGTATTTCGAGTCCACTTTCCAGTCCCCGTCAGCCGAGAGAACGCTGCCGACATGTACTTCCGCCATATTGCCGACGACCGTGACAAGGTCGGAAAATCCCCTGACTCTGCATTTAAGTACCGAATATCCGTTCTCTTCATTGTGGTATGTTATTCTTTCGACAACACATCTCAGGTTTTCCATATCAGCCGCCCTCCTTTCCTTTTTCTTTGATCAATCATACCTGGCTTATTTTGCAGCAGCGGTGTTTTCCTTATTCTCTTCTTTTTTTGCCTTTATATACCGTACAAGAGTAACGACGGTCACGGCAAGCATAGCGAGCGCCAGAGCGCCCACGATGTATATGGCCGCCGTCGTGTTTGATCTTATCTCATAAGGCTTTTCGGGGTTCACATACACCTCCACCGTCTGGCCCTTTTTCATGAAAGACGAGCCTATGTCAAGGTGAACATGTCTGTACTCTTTCCCGTTATAGTCATAGTCAACGTAAAACTCCTGTTTTGTTACAAGACTTCCCTCTTCGTCATACTCCTCATATTCCCTTATTTCCGATATGACGGCTGATGTCTTCACAAAGTCCTTTGAGGGCTGTGAAAATATGACAACTATAAAAACTATGACGAGCATCAAAAATATAATACCCGAAAACACGAAGGCGTTTCTTCCGCCCGAAAACAATTTCATTTTGTCTGACCTTTCTTTATACCCTGCTCTCTGTTTCCCCACAGCTTTGCGTGTACTGCCGGCGCGTCATTTCTCTTTGCATATTCTCTTTTTTAAGCAGCTTGTCCTGTGACGGCGCAATTTCTGCGTCCGTGTATGTTTTTTTCATCTCTCAATGATTCTCCCGGGATGTCTTTGACTGTGAGGGCCGCGCATCCGCTGTCTGCAGGCGCGGATGTTTTGCCTCTTTATATTTTTCTTTATTTATCTGTTTTTCCTTATTTTCTTTCCGAGCGCATTCACGATGAGAAGATATATGAGCCCTATGATTATGAGGAAAATGAAGATGGCGATTATCCACCACGCGCTTCCCATGAATGGAAGGCCTTCCGTGAATCCGAAGGCGCCCGCAGGGCTGCCCCAGTTGAGGAAGAAGTACGGATAGTTCACTCCCGGGGCAAATTCCCACCCCTGAATATATCCGATTCCCGAATATACGGCATAGAGCAGCGGAGGAATGACGACGAAGAACACGTATCTTTTCTTAAGGCGCGCATATCTGCCCACAACAAAGAAGTCGGCTATCGAGACTACCGGAACAACTACATGGGTCAGGATATTGTGAAGCACCCATGCGTGCTCGCCGAGCGTGGGAGCGAGGACGAACGTAAACACCACACCCGTCAGGGTTATGGCGACCGTCCCCACGAATTTTATGACGTACCACACTTTTCCGGCTTTTCGCTTGACAATGAGGATGACACCGCCGATAAGGCTTATCAGAGCTGCGGCGATATTCGACTGTATGGTAAAATACTTAAACACATTGTTTCCGCCCATGAAGGAGTTCAGCCCCGCATAGTAGCTGAGGATCGTTCCTACGACTGCGGATACGATTATGATCATTTTAAAGATAAGTGAGACTGCCCTGCTTTTTTTCGGGATTTCCATCCGGATCTCCTCCGTGAGATATATGAATTTCAGAAAACGCTGTATATGGGACAAATTTTTCACCATGGTAATAATAGCACAAAAACAAGCGGCAGACAA
>CACXBN010000056.1 GCA_902765885.1 uncultured Ruminococcus sp.
CAGCAGCGTCAGTTTCAAAATAGAACTCGAAAATTTCAGAATCACCGCAGAAACCGCCAATGGTCTCCTGTACAGCGACAGAAGCGGCCTCGCGTATAATTTTGACGGTGAGCTAGGAGACGGTACAGTCCATTTCACATGCAGGAAAGAAAGCCAGAAAATATTCGGGCTTGGAGACAAATGCGGAAGTGTAAACAAATCCGGAAGGAGCTTTGAACTCGGAACGACAGATTCCATGGGATTCAAAGCGGAAAAAAACGATCCTTTATATAAGCATGTACCTTTTTATATATGTGAAAATGATGCGGGATCATACGGAATATACTATGACACCTACAGCAGCGGCAGAGTGAATTTCGGAGAGGAGCACGACAATTATTTTGAGCCGTTCAACTCTGTTCGCTACGAAGAGGACAATATGGTGTATTACCTCATTCTGGGAGACACACCGAACATACTGAAAAAATTCATATGGATGACCGGAGGAATAGCAAACGTTCCGGAATGGGCATTCAAATACTGCGGAAGCACGATGGAGTATACGGATGCCCCCGACACCGACAGAATGCTCAGGAGCTTCATTGAATGCTGTGAAAAAGAAAAAATAGAGGCGGGAGGCTTTTATCTGTCCAGCGGATATACGCAGATCGGAGATCAAAGATGTGTGTTTCACTGGAACAGGGATAAAATACCGGACCCAAAAAACCTTTCGGACCATTTCAGGAAACATGGTCTGGAGATAATACCGAATGTCAAGCCGGCATTTCTTACAACTCATCCCATGTACGAAATGATTGCCAAAAACGGTTGGTTCCTTCATTACAAAGACGGTACACCCGCCAGATTTCCGTTCTGGGGCGGTTTTGCGAGTTACCTTGATTTCACAAATCAGGGTGCATACGATTTCTGGAAATCATGTATCAGAGAACACCTTGTCCGGTACGGTTACAGAAACATCTGGAATGACAACAATGAATATGATGTATGGGATTCCGATGTCATTGCAGACGGATTCGGACATCCGATAAAAGCCAGACTGCTGCGGCCTCTGTTTTCGTTTTTGATGTCACGTGCCAGCCGTGAAGCCTGCACTGAATTGAGCGACAAAAATGCCATACCGTTTATGGTCTCAAGATGCGCCGTTGCGGGAACCCAGAGGGTTGCCACAACATGGACAGGAGACAATTATACGAGCTTCCGTGAGCTTCGGTTTAATCACTATCAGGCTATGACAATGTCATTGTCAGGTTTTTGCTTCTTCGGGCAGGACATAGGCGGTTTTTCAGGTCCGAGCCCGAGCAGAGAGCTTTTCCTTAGATGGCTTCAGTACGGCATATTCACGCCCAGATTCGTTCTTCACTCCTGGAAACCCGGAGAAAGATCTAACATGCCATGGCTTTATCCGGATCTAATGCCTGTTGTCAGGAAACTCTTCAACCTCCGTTCCTCTTTCATACCTTACCTGAAAGAACAAATGGAAAAATGCATTTCCGGATTCAGACCTCTTATTTTCCCCGTGTTTCTGAACTATCCGGGATATGACACGGAGTCCGATCTGTTCATGTGCGGCGATGACGTTCTCGTATGCCCGGTATTTGATGAAGGCAAAACACAGGTCACTGTTTGCCTTCCAGGGAAAGATGAGAACTGGGCACTGCGTGATAGCGGCGAAAAAGCAAAAGGAGGCAGCACGGTTATCGTACCGTGTGCCCCCGAAGATGAGCCCGTTTGGTTCAGAAAGATCTAGATATCTATCTCTTTTTTCTCATATGATTCCTTGAGCTTCAGTTCCTTGCTGACCTGGAGCTCTTCTGTTTTCTTACGGTTGAGCGGGTAATAGAAGATCAGAAGGATAGCCATGATTCCGAACATTATAGCCGGAATAAGTGTTCCAAGGTCATACATTATCTTGAGGTTTTCAGTTGTCTGAACTGCGCCTTTTTCATATTTGTAATTCATTCCAAGCAGCGCTCCGTTCACGCAGATAGCAGCGAGAACCTGACCGACTTTACGGAACAGATTGAATACGGAGTAAGCCGTTCCGTCGTCCCTGCTTCCCGTTTTGACCTCTATATCGTCTATGGCATCCGTTACCATAGCCCAGAGCTGCATTACCAGTGTGGTAAGGCCGCATCCGCTGAGGAAGTTCATAGCGAGGAATATCCACATAAGGATGGAAGGTTCAAGTCCGCGCAGGAAGAAGAGAACAAGGTTGGCAAGTGCCGCAACCGTCATTCCTATGGCGGTTATTTCTTTTTTGCCCTTTACCTTGACCATCTTGGGAAGAATGAACATGAATATTATCATAGGAGAATATGTGCATGCCTGAGTTGCAAGATTCATCCAGTTTGCGTTGAAATAGTCGTCAAAGAGATATGTATAGAAGCTCTGTGTAAACATCTGGCCGGCAAGAAGAAGCATCGATACCATCGTGACGACGACAAATGCGCGGTTTTTGAACAGTATTTTGATGACTTTGAGGGCAGCGCCTTTTGTCTTTGGCTGTGGTTTTGTCTTTACTCTTTCCTTGTTGAGCTTGAAGCTTATAAGAAGGAGCACGAATGAAACTATGGCCATGATGATGACGCCGGTTATAACCGGTGTGTACTGCATATCAGTTATCGGTTTACCGTTCTCACCAAGAACAACGTTTCCGGCAGAGTCAAGGCGTTTTGAATATGCAAAACTTGCTATGAGAAGCACCGGAATCGAGCCGAGTGCGGCTCCTATTGATCTGAACACGGAAAGCTTGCTTCTCTCTCCCGCATCAGTAGTCACAACAGATGCCAGAGATCCGTAGGGGATCTGAAGCACGGTATATGCCATACCGAAAAGCACATACGTTACGGTAGCATAAATGCATGTTGCAGTATAGTTTCCGTCTTCACCTATTCCCGGGAATTTCAAGAACATAAGAACCGCTGCAATTGTAAGGGGAAGAGCTGCATAAAGTATCCACGGCCTGTATCTTCCGAATCTGCTCGGTTTTACTGTGTCGCAGATTCTTCCCATGATCGGGTCGTTGATTCCATCCCAGACTCTGGCTACTATGAACATAATCATAATAAAGAGAGGACTGATATGGAAAATATCAGTATAGAACTTTTGGAGCAGTGTGGTCACAAGAGCAAAGACAAGACATCCTGCCAGGTCTACCATTGCATACCCCACATAGTCCTTCGCTTTAAGTCCGCTTGTGCGGCTTATGTAGCTGGTGTTGTTTTCTGACATGGGTTCCTCCTATGTATATATTATATTTTACAACAAATTTGAGCTCTCTCCAAGCAGTGCTCTTTGGAAGAATACTGCCACGGGTCCGATGTAATTTTCTTTTTCACTGAGTTCCGTATAGATTATTCTTTTTTCTCCCAGATACAGACTGAGCGATGAGCATGCCTCAATGAGCCGGTCTCTTATTTTTTTGTTTCTGAAAAGAGGCCCGCACAGAACGATTCTGTTGGGAGCAAGGATCGTAGCCGTATTTGTGATGCAGATTGCAAAAGTATCTATTATTTCCTTGAATTTTTCAGCTGCTTTTTCCGAGAGAAAATCTCTTATGTTCTCTATTTTATCCGAGTCGAAAATCGGAAGTATCTCCCTGATGGCAGAATATGAAACGAATGTCTCCAGACATCCTCGCCTTCCGCACGAACACTGTTTTCCCTCTTTGTCGATTATGTAATGACCAAGTTCAGCTGCCCTGCCGTGTCTCCCCTTGTATATTTTCCCGTCGGTGATTATGGTGCTTCCTACACCGGGGCCCCATTTAATAATCAGCAGGTTGTCTTTTTCCCTTCCGACACCGAACAGGATTTCGGCCTCGGCAAAAGCATCCACATTGTTTTCAGCCACTACCGGAACATTCAGCACCTTTTTCAGCGGCTCTCCTAGATTCACTTCCTCGTCCCATATACCATATGCTTTTTTGGAAACCGCGGTCTCTCCGTCGACAACGCCTGTCACACATACGGATACACATTTCATGTGTCCCTGATGTCTTTTCCCTTTTCTTTCTGCCATATGCAGAGACAGCTCTGCACATTTTTTCAGAAAAGCTTCCGGCGCGATACTCTTGTCAGTTGGAACTGTCACTATGAGTTTGTTTTCTGATTCATCCTTCAGGACATCTCCTTTTAAATCACAGACAGCCAGTGTCGTTTCTTCCGGTTCTATATTGATGCAGTATATGTAAGCCGCATCTCTGTTGATATCCAGAAGTATTTTTCTCCTGCCGGCTGTTCCGCTGTCACTTGGAACGGAACCTGTTTCCACGAGAAGTCCTTCTTCAATAAGCAAATTCGTAATCTGAGTCACAGAAGCCGCTGTAAACCCTGTTTTCTTTGCTATGTCGGTTCTTGATATCGGCCCGCTGTCACTGATACAATTCATGATAAGAGCGCGGTTCTGATGTTTGACACGCTCCATATTCATACCGACCTTTTTCAATTGAGCCTCCCTTAAAATCTTACAACTTCAATATTAAGCATGTGCGCCAGGATCTCCAGCTGATCTCCTGCCTCGCCGTATATGACTGCATAGTGTGGTTCCCAACCGTCAAGTACTGTTTTATTGACTATCTCCTGTGCACACCCGTCTGTTTTAACAACAAGTGATGTCCCGAGGAACTGCTGAGGCTTGTCGAGTATTTCTCCTGAAGCTATGAAGAATCTGAAATCACCGGAAGAATTTTTGCCTATTCTGAAAATCGTAGCATGTGGTGATGGTCTGCATCCGAATTCCAGAGTTGGACCGATATGCCTGTTGCAGTGAACTCCCGCACACGCACCTGTATCGTGTCTTGCCAGTGAACATGCCGCGGTTCCGCAATGCCAGAATGATATCGTGTTGTTTGATTCATCAAGGGAGACCGGATCTCCGAAAAACGCCGGCTCTCCGGTTATTTTCATTCCGAGATACATTGACAGAGCACCATATGCATCGGTTTCACAGCTTGCCGGAATGTTATTGTCATTGAGCATAGCGAGCACAGAGCACACCGGCGTTCCGTATGCCGTAAAGAAATCCGGCCAGCATCTTGATGCGATCGCTCCTATTCCCTCGCTTTTTACATATTCGTCATATGCTTTGTAAAGACGCGCGAAATCCCTGACGTTTTTCTCTGGAATGGCGTCAAGTCCGTTGATTTTTCCCTTAGCTGTTTTAAGGTATTCTTCGCATTCATCATCACCATACGACTTTGCCTTGTCGATAAGTTCCCTCGCTTCAATCGATGTGAGTCTTACTCCGAATTTTTCGAGCATTTCCACATCAAGAGCACGTCCGAATCCGAATCCGGTTGGAGTATGTCCGATCGAGGCAAGTTTCAGTGACTTAAGATCATATTTAAGTCTGGCTGCGCATACGGTGTCTTTGATTTTCTTAATCACTTGCTCTTCGGAAGGCGATCCGTATATGTATTCAAAAGGCCCGCTTTTAAACTGCTTTACGGTATTTGCCGCCGAATATGCACCGGTCAGTGAATTCAGTCTCAATCTGCCTCCGTCTATAACCGGTTCGCGAAGGGTCCACAGAAGGAAAGGAACACTACTGAATCTGTGCATTACTTCGGAAACATACGCCGCATTGGCAAAAGTCAGATTCTGAAACACAATCAGGTCGGGTTCGATCGTGTCCAAGAAAGAATCCAGCTTTTCAATGCTCAGAAGCATCTCTTCGGGAACACGGGTGTTTTCTTCAATTGAATGAAGCAGTTTTATGGAATCCGCAAATTCTTTTCCCGCACTTTCCAAATGAAACGTGGGAACGCCTACGGGTACATATGCAACTTGAAATCTTTTCATCTTTATTTATCCTTGAACATTATTTAAAAAATAGGGTTACTGCTGAAATTATAAGCAGCACGTAAGTCAGTATGGTAAACAGTTTTTGACTGAGATGTTTGTACAGTACACTTCCGACAAACATTCCGGCAAACAGAAACGGTATTGAAATGAGGCTTGTCTTCACAAGCTCCGGGCTCCACTCTCCTTCGATGATCTGAATCAGCAGAAGCAGTCCGTTTAAAATGATCCACACAGTGGAGATGGTCGCTCTGAATTTATCTTTTTCTTTTATTTTTTCGGTAAGATATGCTATGAGCATGGGGCCGCCGCAAACGAACATTCCGTGAATCGTGCC
>CACXBN010000057.1 GCA_902765885.1 uncultured Ruminococcus sp.
ATGACCTGAATTCCGAAACTGACCAGAGAGAAATTCCGTAAATATTCCGTGCATCGCTGTACATCTGATTCAGCGCGGTTCTGCACTCATCCGTCAGCCCCCCGGGGTTGTAAGTCTCGGGAAGAGAATATGTCTTGTTGGCTATCAGTATTCCGTCAACGTAGGTAATTCCGTCTATAGTCTCGATCTTATGTTTTCTTATTTCAAATCTGATCCTTTTTTCCTCATGCATAATTCTTGATAAAATTGCCGCTATCTCACATCTTCTTATGTTTAACTTTTCATTGCTTTCATGCGCTTCCCCGCCCTGTGTTATGCCTGCTCTGTACATGTCATAGATCGCATCATAGACTTCAGCCTGCGTGTCGGCGTTAAGGTCCGGAATTGAATCATACGGGATCTCGTTGATCATGTCAAGGTCCGAATCGGGAATCGCTTTCCGGAACATTTTCATGCATTCTCCGCGTGTTGCAAAACCTTCCCAGTCTCCGTTTATTGTTGATATTATTCCTGATGATTTTGCAAGCAGCAGGTACGGAAGATACCAGTGCCTTCCCTCAGGCTGATTGATGGTGATCTCCCTTTGCGTCAGCTTAAGATTTAAGGCAACTGCAAGTTTCAGAGCAGCCGCTCTCGTAAGATTGGTATCCGGTGAAAATCTTCCTTCACCGACACCGTTTATAAGGCCAAGGCTGACAGCGTCAGAGACATCTTCCTCGTACCATGCTCCCGGCTCGATATCCGTGAAAACGCTTTCAGCCCCGACGGGAATAATCATTATCACCGCGCATAAAACAAGTATAATCAATATTTTTTTCATTCAAAACCTCACAGCTCAATCGATTTTGCGGCTCTTTCCACTATCCGTTCTGCCTCCTCAGGAGAGACGAGATCTGTTCCTTCCGCGTACACCAGTCTGACATCCTCGATACCGTAATAAATGCGGCACAGATCTTTAATATATCCGTAGCCATAATCAAACGGAAGCCCCTTTGCTCCGACTGTCGTAACGAACCATAACCTTACCGCCCTGCACAGGCCAACGACTCTTCCGTCGTCCGTATAGGAGAATGTAAGGCCGGGAATCGAGACGTTTTCAAAATAACATTTAAGTATGGCTGGTATCGAGAGATCCCAGTAAGGGGCTGCTACAACTATTTCATCAGCTGTAGAGAAGTCTCTTGCGAATCTGAACATACGGTCTGAAAAATCTCTTTCTTTCAGCAGTTTTTCTCTTTTTTCAAGAAGCCCTCTGTCGAGAAACTCCGGCTTATCAGAGTTCAGATCCACCTCTGTTATCTCACCGTCAAGGTGCGTAAGGAGTTCTTTTGCCAGTCTTAGAGTCCTGGAATTCTCCCTTACACATGCGCTTACATATAATATTCTATTCACTTGACAATATCCTTTTTTAACTAATTATTCTGCTTCTATTTCCTTAATCACGCATTCGTTTCCCTGTATAAGCCAGGTCTCACCCGAGTGGCAGTGCGGGCATTCTTTTCCGTATTTGACCGTCTCATACGTGCTCTTGCAGGAATCGCAGTAGGTTACGGCGGGAATCGTTTCCAGCACCAGCTCGCTGTCCTTTAAAACCGGATGTCTGACTTTGAAATAATCCCAGGCATCTGTAAATAAATCAGTCATGATTCCCGACACTTCCCCTACCTGCAGAACGACTTTGCCTATCGCTTTCAGCTTTTCTTCTTCCGCAGTCTGATCGAGTGTCTTTGCCAGATGAATCACTATGCCCATTTCATGCATTTGTTTTTTTCTCCTTTTGCTGTACCGATCGGTCATTTGCGCCTCTTTTTCCGTATGTTTCGAGGAGCAGAGACGCTGATGTTATTTGGTTTTCCACTCGTCAAGCTTTTCTCTCAGCCAGTTTTCAAAAGGCTTCATTCCATTTCCGGTTTTTGCAGACAAAGGAAATATTCTTATGTTCCCATTAAGTTTTCTGACTCTCTCGGTGCATTTGTCAATGTCAAAATCAAAATAATCAAGAGCATCTGTTTTTGAGATGACAAGGGCATCGCTTTTTTCAAACATCAGGGGATATTTAAGAGGCTTGTCGTCGCCTTCCGTTACTGACAGAATCATTACGTTCAGTCCCGCACCTGTATCATATTCCGCAGGGCAGATCAGGTTCCCCACATTTTCAAGAAACATAATGTCGCATTCTTCATCGATTGCGCGCACGGCTTCCGTTGTCATGCCGGCATCCATGTGACACATGCCGCCTGTGTGCACCTGCACGGCTTTTGCACCAAGCGATTCAATTTTAACGGCATCCACATCTGATTCTATATCAGCCTCGAGTACGGCGATCCTCAGATCGCGCATATCGTTTATGACTCCCGAGAGAAGCGTTGTTTTCCCGGATCCAGGACTGCTCATAAGATTAATGAGAAGCGAGCCCTTCGATCTCATAATATCCCTCAGGGCATCCGCATCCCTGTCATTTGATGATGTGACTCCGAGGCCGAGTTTAATGATTTTCATGGTTTTTCCTCTTTTCTTCGATTCTGCATGAGATCACATCCGCGACAGCCTCAAATCCGAGTCCTTTTTTGGCGGACACTTCAAATATTCGTATGTTCGCATTCAGAGCATTGACTCTCTTGTTCAGAAGTTCCATATCAAAATCAAAAATCGGGAGCGTATCTGTTTTATTCACAAGAAGTATGTCGCTTATTGAAAACATAAGAGGATATTTCAGGGGTTTGTCGTCGCCTTCCGGCACTGACAGGATCATCAGTCTGATATCCGCACCTATCTCAAATTCTGCAGGGCAGACAAGATTTCCTATGTTTTCAAGGAAAAGCACATCAAGGCCTTCTATTCCTATTTCATTGATTCCCCTAGCAGTCATATCCGCATCCATGTGGCAAAGCCCGCCGGAATGGAGCTGTATTACTCTCACACCGGTTTCGGATATAGTCTTCGCATCGACATCAGAATCGACATCTGCTTCCATGACACCTATGTTATACCTGTCTTTCAGCAGAGCTATCAGCCGAAGCAGCACAGATGTCTTTCCTGCTCCCGGCGACCCCATAAGATTGATAAGAACACAGTCATGTTCTGACGCAAGCCTTCTGTTTTCATCGGCGACTTTTTCGAGATCAGCTATTACCCGTTCCTTGGTTTCTACTATCTTATATTCCATTTCTGCCTCTCTGAGAACTGTTTTCCCACAGTTTATCTTATCACAAAACGGGGTTCTTAACAATAGAAAATAAGATTTGTTCGCAAAAAGAAAGGATCTGAGCTCCTGTGGTTCAGATCCGTCTTTGTTCTATTTTACGCCGTAATATCTTCCGAGAGATTCGATTTCATCGTTTGTAAGCGTTCTCGTGAATATGGTGATCTCATCGAATATCGCGCTGACTTTATGGTAGTTATGAGCAAAAAGAATTCCGTGCATCTTTCCCGTAAAAGAGATATCGTCATAGAATTCCGGCAGTTCTTTTGTAACCGGCTCGCAGAAATCAGTGGAAACCGAAACGGTCCCGTTTTCCCTGTCAACCATCATAAGAAGATACATCCAGCCGTTTCTGTAGTCCTGTGGTATCGAAAACTGCAGTGCAGTTTCCTCACCGTCCTCCTCGATATTGAAGATCACGGAGTTTCCGCCTATTCGCAGCGACCACCCGTTGTACCCGTCCCAGTAATGTCTGTCGTCATTGCCGAAAAGGATGGGATTGTCTGATCCGTTCGTCTGAACATTGAGCCACATTCCTATTGAAAAACTGTCCATGTCAGTGACGTACTTTGACATATAGTATCCGTCTTCCATTCTGGCTCCCTGCCCCACAAAGCCATTCACATAGTACACTTTTCCCTTTAATGTCAGTTTACCGGGCCCGACGGAAACTTTGCTGTCTCCGTCTAGATTGGAATAACTGTAAATCGCATCTTCTGGAATAAAGTCGGTTATATAGTTTCCCGAATCAGGCAGCGGAGTGGGTCCTCCTTCATTCTCGAAT
>CACXBN010000058.1 GCA_902765885.1 uncultured Ruminococcus sp.
TCTGTCAGAGAGCAGACTTGAGACGACAGTTCCGGCGGTGATGATCGTCGAGACTATCCCGCCTACTGATACTGAGACGCCGAAGAATTCATGCATCACAGGCCATCCCGATCCGAGAAGAGAATCCGGGAGCCCGAGACTGATGAATGCAAGATATATGACTGCCAAAAGAAGTGAGTACAATTTTCCTATTTTTCCTTTTTTTCGAATCTGATTATTGCGGTCGGTCCGTCACAGATGAACATATAACCGACGATCTGCCGTGACGAACGGATGTATTCAAGCCTTCCGTATTCACCGAACGTATACTTGGAAGGATCTGCGTCCCTGATTTCAAAAATCATGTTGTCCGAATACTTACTGTTTGCCTCGAGCAGGTGTATTTTTACTTTTCTTTTTTCATATCCGAGAGTAAGAACATCGCCGTTTACGGACAGATCATGATATTCTCCTCCCGTCCATTCTCCCTGAATCTCAGAAAGCAGGTCATCTCTTATCCTGTAGTTGCCGTATCTCGAATTTTTTGTTCTCCGGAGAACAAGTTCAGAGGCCCCTGCTATCTTATATTCTTCTTTTATGTTCATATTGCCGCCGTTTATGCGGATTTCCGTTATCTCCGCATACGGTTCCTCGCCCGGCGTGTTGCGAAGACTCGTTTTATCAAGATTCAGAACCACATCTCCGTCTTCAAATGACTTTGTGAACTTCGTTTCGAGCGCGGGCGAATTGCGCCACAGATAGAGAAGATCAGGTTCACTTATCTCTATCCTGACTCCGATGACACCCGGTTCTTCCCAAGCACCGTTCAGCCCGTCTTCATTCATGTCGGAATTCGTGATGGGCTCATCCGACTCGTTTCTCACTTCATAAGCGATATTAAAGTCGCTGTCAACGCAGAAGAATATATGCTTGACTTTTTTCGGGCATATGGGAGATTTGCCTGTTATAATAACAGATGCCTTCCCTTCTCTCAGAGGATAGAACGAAAACTCCACATCATATCCGGAGCCGCACATTTTTCCGTGATTCGGGTTCATATACTGCTTTTTGTAATACCAGGTAACGATTCCCTTTATCTCGGTATCGACATCATACAGCGGGCCCCCGCCGTCAAACGAATGGAATTTGAATACGGCCGGCTTTATCTCCCCTGAAATATATCTTTCAAAATACTTTTCGAGTTCGGAAAACAGCTTTTCATCAGGCAGTGATGCCGAAGAAGATACGGAATACGTGTTTCCGTCGTCATATTCGACGGTCAGGGTATAATCCCAGTCGGATGAGTCGTATCTGAGGCCGCTCCACGATCTGCAGTCTGCTTCCGCAAAGAACACGTCAAGGTTCTGAAGCGCTTCAATTCCGGCAGTTTTCTCACATCCTGCCCTCTCCCCGCCTCCGGTTTTCCTGATTATGGCGGCTTTATCTTTTTCAAGGAGTTCATATACGGTCTTACTCTTTGCCTTCATGAGAACGCATTTCTTAACATTAGCCATGTGAACCTCCGTTTCTCTATTCGGGATCGTACTCTCCGTATTCGCATCCCGTATGTGTTACCTCTATCTCGTCAACGGGGACAAGCTGCCCGTCGATTTTGTCGTACAGCTTTACGAGGCCGTATCCGTTTCCGCCGTTGTACAGCTTATTATGACGCTTCTTTCCGTCCGGAGCCTCGTAGTTTATAAAGAGCATATCGCTTTTTTTGCACCTTATCTCGGTCTCCATTACGGCATGTATGTTTTCCTGTCTGACATTCCATACGACTTCGTCACCGCTGTCGTCGAAGGAAAATTCCGTCTTGACATTGAGCCAGAGATGGGAGAAATTAAAATCGTATTCCTTTCCCTCATAATAGAAGACTCCGAGAAGCCTTCTGTCAAGAGGCAGGAAATATACCTTCGGTCTTCCACCGCCTATGTCAAACACGCTGTTTTCCAGATATTCGCCTGTCTTTCTGCTTTTCAGGCAGTTTGATGAGAGCCATACCCAGGGGCTTGTGAAATCCCTGCCCCAGTTTTTATCGGCATAGCCGTAGCAGTTTTCGGGCTCCACGTTATATTTTCTTCCGTTGAACACCACAGTTCCCGAATATTTTGATTTCATTCCCTCTGCGTGCCAGAACATTGAAAAAGCTTCGGCGGTTCTGAGCGGTTTGCCCGCGCCGTATCCGACGTTGAAAGCGATCTCTTTCTTTATTTTGAGATCAAATGAGATCTCTCCCGAATCGCACATCCATTCCGGGTGCGCCGCGGCTTTCTCTGGACTTATCGATATCTCTCCCTTGAGATGAGTCTCCGATGCCAGACAGTTTCCAGCTTCGATCTTATACGGCGCGCTCCCGTGCATACTGACGGCTTTCATCGAGAAGAATCTGTGAAGCTGGCATTTTTCTTTTCCCCATGTTCCCGCCTTGACCATCAGATAGGACGGCCTTTTGCCGGCCTTTTTGTTTTCTTCAAGCTGTCCGAAGACCGGCAGGTCCTCGGCAAGCGCCGGATTGCATATGAAGAATTCTATGAAGAAAGGCTTTTCTTCTCCTGTCTCAGCATCACGTGCCGTAAAAGAGTGCCACCACCAGTCATATCCGCTCTCTGCAAGCGGGCCGTGAAGCATAAATTCGTTTCTTGTTATGTCGTGCTTGTTGAACATATTATTGTCTCCAGGTCTGTGCTATTTTTCCTTGACTGTTTTTCCGCTTATGTGTTCGGGCACTATCGCGAACATGAATGTCTTCGGTCCAGATTTTTCGATCTCCCTCTCTATATATCCGCTGTCGGATGTGAACTTATAGCTGAGTTTTCTCGAGATCTCATATATTTTTTCTCTGTCCTCGATTATCTCCACATGTCCGAAGACTATAACGCTTCTGATGTTGAGGTACCATTCCCCTTCGTTTCTGTATCCGCCGTCATATACGCAGTAAGACACTTTTCCGTCGCGCAGGATCGCGTCTATCTTATGTCCGTGCGCGGCGCTGTGGAAATATATTTTCCCGTCGTCGGGACTGTAAAAATGGTTCATGGGAAGAGCGTACGGGTAACCGTCGTCTCCGTTTACCGCAAGCACTCCCCGCTTTTCGTTTTCAAGTATGAAGATACA
>CACXBN010000059.1 GCA_902765885.1 uncultured Ruminococcus sp.
ACACGAGATAGGAGTAAAAACTCCCGTGTATCTCTCGGTGGGATTCGACGAGAAGATAGCGAGAGTTCATCCAGAATGGCTGATCAGAAGAAAAGATGACATGATCGACTGGCAGGTGCCGATGTTTCATGAATTATGCCTCAACAGCCCGTATCTCGACATCATTATCTCCCAGATCGAGGAAGTGGTTAAGAATTACGACTGCGACGGCATATTCCTCGATATAGTGGGAGTAAGAGAATGCTACTGCCAGAACTGTGTGAGATCCATGCTTGAGGCCGGACTCGATCCCTATGATTCCGCAAACGCCAAGGCGCTCGGCGAAAAAACCTATGCCGAATACACAAGACGTGTGAGAGAAGCCATTGACAAATACAAGCCGGGGCTTCCGGTGTTTCACAACGGAGGGCACATAAGACGCGGAAGACGGGATCTCGCGCACATGGATACTCATCTTGAGCTCGAATCACTTCCGACGGGCGGATGGGGATATGACCATTTTCCTCTGTCCGCAGCATATGCCAGAACTCTCGGCATGGAATTTCTCGGCATGACAGGCAAATTCCACACTCACTGGGGCGAGTTCGGCGGTTTCAAACACCCGAATGCCCTCAGATATGAGGAAGCTCTGTGCGTGGCATGCGGTGCAAAGTGCTCAATAGGTGACCAGATGCATCCTGACGGATACATGGACATGGCAACATACAGACTTATCGGCAAAGCCTATTCCGAGGTCGAGAAGCTCGAGAAATGGCTTGACGGCGTTTCATCCGTGGCTGACATAGCCATTCTTTCGGATGAAGCCGTATCAAATTATTACAGTGACGCAAAGACGCTAACATTCGAGGGAACGAATGCGGATGTGGGTGCCGTGCGCATAATGCTTGAGGGAAAATATCTGTTCGACGTCATCGACACGAACGAAGATCTTGGCAAATACAAACTGGTAGTTCTTCCCGACAGCATCAGACTTGACGACAATCTGACATCCGTTCTGAAAAAATTCGTGTCGAAGGGCGGTAAAATCCTCGCGACAGGAGAGAGCGGATTGAAAAAAGAAAAAGACGAATTCGCGCTCGACCTTGGCGCACAATACTGTGGGAAGAGCGAATACAGGCCCGTATACTTCAGACCTCAGTTCGATCTCGGCTGCCTTGACAATTCCGCGTTTGTCATCTACTCCCAGTCCTATGACATAAAAGCAAACGGAGATGTTCTCGTGACCAGAGAAAATCCGTATTTCAATCGGACGACATTCGAATTCTGTTCACATCAGCACACGCCGAACAACAAAAAAACGACATGCCCTGCTGTAACTGTCGGACATGACGGAGCATATATTTCAACGGATATTTTCAACGAGTATGCCACCAAGGGGAGCCTCATCTCAAAACTGATAGCGGAACACGTTATAGATACGCTTCTCGGTGAAAACAAGACACTCAGGACGAGCCTTCCCGCTCAGGGAGTGGTCACTCTTATGGAGCAGAAAAAAGAAAACCGGCTTGTAAACCATCTTCTCTATGCATCTCCCGTAAAACGGGGGCAGGGAATAGAAGTCATTGAGGACATCGTGCCCTTGTACGGAGTAGAAGTCAGTCTGAAATCAGACAGAAAACCGTCAAGAGTATATCTTGCTCCGGATGAAAAGGATATTCCTTTTGAATATGCAGACGGGGAGATAAAATATCTTATAGAAAAACTTGAAAACCATGCAGTTGCTGTGATAGAATTTGACTGAGGAAAGGAAGGATACCACGATGAAAAGATCAGAGATAAACAGATATATAAGAGAGTTCAGAAGAGAGCTTGACAAGATATCTTTCAAAATACCGCCTTTTTGCGATATAAAGGCTGATGAATGGAAAGAAAAGGGTCATGAATATGACGAAATAAGAGAGAGAATGCTCGGCTGGGATATCACGGACTTCGGTTCAAACGATTTCTACAACACCGGACTTATGCTCATAACTCTCAGAAACGGCAAGATGGGTGATCCGAACAGCAAGACATATGCCGAGAAAATCATGATGGTGCGCGACGGTCAGAAGACTCCTCTTCATTTTCACTGGCACAAGATGGAAGACATCATAAACAGGGGCGGCGCGGATCTGCTTGTCAAAGTATATATGGCAGATGAAAACGAAGGTCTGTCCGACAGAGACGTTCCCGTTACGATGGACGGCGTTACCAGATACTATCCCGCCGGATCGATCGTCAGAGTCCATCCCGGTGAATCCATTACGATGCAGAGATACCTTTACCATGAATTCTGGGCAGACGGCGATATTGCCATGGTCGGAGAAGTGTCAATGGTAAATGATGACAGCAAGGACAACCGCTTCTATGTTCCAAACGGCAGATTTGCCGATATCGAAGAGGATGAACCCGCGGAATATCTGCTTTGCAACGAATATCCGGAAGCAAAATAACAGAATCGAAACACGACAAAATCAAAACCCTCTCAATCTGTTGAGCAAGCCAGATTTTGTACAGGAGTATCTTAAAAATCCTCATTCATTTAGACTGAGTTCCACACAACTCCCCCTTGTGAAGAAGTATCTCAAGAAAGATGTTGTAAATAAAAAGACAGGGGAAATGATGAAGGCCAACGACCTTGAATCATTCTTGGATGTTAAAAAACTAAAAAGAGATTACGATCTCATGGGGTACTACACACTGGCAACGTCGGAAATCAACATGAGTGATGAACAGATGCTCAAAACTTACGGGAACCTGGTAGAGATAGAAGAGCAGTTCCGCATTATGAAAGGCACATTGGATGTAAGGCCAATGTTTGTCAGGACAAAGGAGCACATTATAGCTCATCTTGCCATATGTTCAGTTGCTCTGATAGTTATGAGACTTATTCAAAAACAAATCAAAGCAAAACATCCTGAGCTGATTAACAATGATTTGCTTTTCAGCAACGTACTTTCTGCTGACAGAATTCAATCGGCTTTGAGAAAATGGAAGATTGAAAAAGTCGGGGACACTTACTATCGCTTCTGTGATATAGACGATCCGGATCTTGCACTCATTCTTGATTCATTTGGCATAAATATCCCCAAAAAATGTTTTAAAATCAACGAAGTCAGAGAGCTTAAATCTAAAATGGAATTGTCAATGTAATACATAAATGTAGTACATATTGTCAACAATCCATTTATGCTCTTTTTTAAGGAATCTACGTGTTTTTTCCCGTAATTTATGCCTAAAATAGCTTAAAACCTTGGTATACTCGCTGTTTTACATGCTTCATTCAGCGGTTTGCCAAGGTTTCTTTATTCCTTCTTCGTCAAACTCGGGTTATATCACGTTCTGTCCAATTTGTCGATATGTTTTTGAACACAAACAGAATATGAACACAAAGGATTGTTTAGTTTATCTTCAAAACATTTGCGGCGAGGCATCACGCCCCGCCGCACGGTATACTATAGCTATGAAACGATATTACTGCCGTTCCCTTCGATCATCAACCGAACGCCGAGACGGAAACCGTAAGAGAATGCTTCGACCTCTGATAAAGAGTGCATCTCGTTTACGATTAACGTCGAATTCATCACGGTGACTTGTCTCCGTGATGAATTCGAC
>CACXBN010000060.1 GCA_902765885.1 uncultured Ruminococcus sp.
AAAAATACAAACGGGAGTCCGATCAAATCAGGCTCCCGTTTTTGAAATATTATGTTTTTTCCTCTGTCTGCTCTTCGGTTTTTGTGTTCTGTACGCTTTCCCCGGCTTTTCCATCCTTCTTTTCCGGATCATCTTCCCTGAATCTCAGCATTGACCAGAGAAGGATTATCACCTGTCCGGGAATTCCTATCAGGAATATCATCCACAGGTTGAAATATTTCAGCAGTGTAAGGTGGATGCATGCTAGAAGCGACCACATGAGAAGCGATACTATTATAAAGTTCAGTCTCGGATTAAACCAGACCGAATTGAGCACCAGCCACACGATAAGCGAGATCGGTACCGCCCATGCAAAAGCTATGTAATGCATTTTGGTTCCCGGAGCCAGCGTGAGGTTCAGAACGACGAACACTGTCGTTGCGATAAGCCACACGAGAAGCACGCTCATTCCGATTATCACCGCGTGATTTTTTTTGACTCTGGGCGCGTCTGCCGCAGCTTCCCTCATCTTTCGTATGTTGTTTTCATCATCCTCAGTATGTTCCGTGCTCAGAAGGTAGTCGACGCTGACGCCGAAAATGTCAGCTATCTGCATGACGACCGAGATATCGGGGATCGATTCTCCCCTCTCCCATTTGGATACCGCCTTATCGGAGTAATTAAGCTTTTCCGCCAGCTCCAGCTGTGTCATGCCGTTTATGTTTCTGAGATCGGACACGTTTTTTGCAAATGCCGATTTCAAGTCATCCATATCTATATGTGATCCTGTTATCTATTTTGTGTATTTTCTGTTTTGGAAAATAGATTTTAGCACAAAACGGGGCTTCAGTCAACGAAAAAAGGTTTAATTCTACCCGCAGTTCCGCACTCTACCGGCTGTTCTACTCCTTTTATCCCCGTTTTTCTCCTTCTCTACCGGATCATTCGGCTTTGTATAGTCCGGTTGTCAAGGTGTAGCTTGCGTTTTTTGACCCGGTGTATTACAATCTCAGTCGTAAGGGACTCCTGTTGTCCCGCATCCATATACATGACGAAAGGAAAAAACAGCAATGAATGATTATGTTATTTACACTGATTCCGCATGTGACCTTGACGAAAGCATATTAAAAGACTGGGGAGTTTTATATGAAGAGCTCACATATACTTTTACGGATTCCCCGAGACAGTACACCAATTACGAAATAGATCCGAAAGAATTTTACAAAATGATGAGAGACGGCAAGATTGCAAAAACATCCGCGATCAATACGGCCACATTCGTAAATTCTTTCTCAAAAGTTCTTGAAGAAGGAAAAGACATCCTGTATCTGGGCTTCTCAAGCGGTCTGAGCAACACCGTCAATTCAGCCGAAAAGGCAGCCGAAGAGCTGAGAGTAAAGTATCCCGAAAACAAAATCATCGTGATAGACACTCTCGCTGCATCCACCGGTGAGGGACTTCTTGTGTATTTTGCAGTTGAAGCAAAAAAGAGGGGCGCCGACATCGAAGAGGCAGCAAATGAGATCAGAGAAAAAGTCCCGCATCTTGCGCACTGGTTCACGGTTGATGACCTCGTTTACCTCAAGAGAGGCGGACGCGTGAGCAATGTTGCCGCATTTGTCGGAGGTCTTCTCGGCATAAAGCCGGTCCTTCATGTTGACGACGAGGGTCATCTTATCCCCATGTCAAAGGTAAGAGGCCGCAAAACATCCATCAAAGCGATTGCTGATAAATACACCGAACTTGCCATCACTCCGAACGAAGGCACCGTGTTTATCTGCCAGGGCGACTGCATTGACGACGCAAACTATCTTGCGGGACTGATAAAGGAAAGACACGGAGTTGAAGTGAAAATCATTTCGTATACCGGACCGGTCATAGGTGCTCATTCTGGTCCCGGCACACTTGCGCTCTTCTTCCTCGCAAAACACAAATAATCATGTTTCGCACAAAACTCGCAGACAGAAAACTGCCGGGTTACACGAATGGTGAGGAGATTTTCAATATGGCTTCCCATATAGTGGGAGGCGCTCTGAGCATCGCTGCACTTACGCTGTGCGTGGTCTTTTCGGCGCTCAAAGGAGACCCGTTTGCCGTGGTAAGCAGTGCAGTTTACGGAACATCCCTCATATTCATGTATACCTTTTCAAGTATATATCACGGGCTCAGAAGCGAATCTGCAAAAAAAGTGATGCAGATCCTTGATCACTGCATGATATATTTTCTCATCGGCGGCACCTACACTCCACTCACAATGTGCTCGATACGCAAAGTTTCCGAATTCTGGGCATGGATCATATTCGGGGCAATATGGCTTCTTGCCGCCGTTGCGACAGTTTTTACGGCAATTGATCTAAAGAGATTTGCAAAATTGTCCATGATATGTTATATTCTAATGGGATGGCTGGTAGTAATAGCTTCCAGGATCCTTCTTGAGGCAATTTCACTTAACGGATTCCTTTGGCTGATCGGCGGAGGCATTGCCTATACTGCCGGTGCAGTCATATATATAGCAGGGAAAAAGTACAGATACATGCATTCCGTTTTCCACTTGTTCGTGCTTGCCGGAAGCATACTGCATTTTTTCTGCATACTGCTTTATGTAATTCTCTGATACGTGAGGTAAAACTTTAATCATGAACGAAAACAACAACAACAATAATAACGAAAAATACCTGGACGGCACGCTGTTTGCAAGAATGGCTCACGGCGGTGCCGCACACTTAAGAGCCAATGCCGTAGAAGTCAACAATCTGAATGTTTTCCCGGTACCTGACGGAGACACGGGAGACAACATGAGCATGACGATCGAAAGCGGTGTTGCGGCAATAGATAAAGTTCAGTCGGCAAATCTTGCCGAGGTCATGTCTGCCATGTCCAAGGGAATGCTGCTCGGCGCCAGGGGAAACTCGGGCGTAATACTCTCTCAGTTTTTCAGCGGGATGGCAAAGGGATTTGAAAAGAATGACCGTGCGGACCCGTATGCGGTTGGAGAAGCTCTCAAAGTCGGCGTCAAACAGGCATACGGTTCGGTTCTCACCCCAACGGAAGGCACCATACTGACGGTCGCCCGTGAAGCCGTTGATTATGCCGTTAAAAAGCTCAACGATGACAGCACCATTCAGTCGCTTTTCAATGACCTTACCGAGGAAATGTATGCCTCCCTTCAAAGGACCCCGGAACTCCTTGAAGTGCTCAGGGAAGCAAGCGTCATAGACAGCGGAGGCGCGGGACTCTTCTACATAATGGAAGGATTCAACAAGGCTCTGCTCGGAGAAGAGATAAAGGGCTCTCTCGATGATCATGCAACTCATGCTCCCGCAAAAGCCATAGATTTTTCAAAATTCGATGAAGACAGTGAACTTGTTTACGGATACTGCACAGAAGTTCTTCTGAGACTTCAGAGGAAAAAAGTACCGGACATCGATAACTTCGATATCTCGGTAATAAGGGAATTTCTGGAATCTATCGGAAACTCCATCGTGTCAGTGAGAGACGGAAGCATAGTCAAGATACACGTGCACACGATGACACCTGACAAAGTTCTTGCCTTCTGCAGAAATTACGGCGAATTTCTTACAATAAAGATAGAAAACATGTCCCTTCAGCACAATGAGACGATACCGGAAGATGAAAAAAAGCCGGAACCGGCAGAAAAACCCGAAGCCAGAAAAGAACGCAGAAAATACGGGACCGTTGCCGTTTGCGCCGGACGCGGAATCGAGGAATCTTTCCGCGGAATAGGCGTGGATGTCATAGTCAGCGGCGGGCAGACCAACAATCCATCTACAGAAGATTTCATTAAAGCCTTTGATGAAGTGAACGCCGATTATATTTTCGTATTCCCGAACAACGGAAACATCGTAATGGCTGCAAAACAGGCTGCCGCGATTTACAAAAACTCCGATGTCAGGGTAATCGAAAGCAAGGATCTCGGTGCAGGATTTGTCGCAGTATCCTACCTTGACCTGACTGCGGATGACCCCGAAACAGCAGCTCATGAAGCCATAAACGCGATGGAGAACGTTCTCACGGGTCAGGTATCGACCGCCATAAGAGACGCAAACATGAACGGAGTCAATATAGAAAACGGCGACCACATATGCATTGTCGGCAAAACCGTTGTGGATTCAAAAAAGACACGCGTTGAAGCCGCGGAAGCTCTGATCGACAACCTGCTACGTGATCCGTCAAAGTTCATGCTTACCATATTTGCGGGCTGTGACGCAACCGAACAAGACAATGCGGAGCTGCAAAAATATATCGAAGAGAAACATTCCGATGCCGAAACATACTTCATTGACGGTGATCAGGAAATCTATTCGTATATAATAGTTGCGGAATAAAGGAATCCCTCGCATATAGACGCGAGCTCGGGAAAAATTCCGTCACAAAAAACCGGATACAATAAGCTCAGGGCTTTAAAAATGAGAAATCATTTTTAAAGCCCTTTTGGTTTACGATAAGAAGATCATAGAACAAAGGCGAGCCTTTTCAAGAAGATTCCGGGATTGACGCAAAATCATCGGGCGAATAAACCGCGACCGCAGAATCACAAAAATGATCAGTATTTCCTGTTATAACACAATCGGCATTTTCTTCACCTTTGTACA
>CACXBN010000061.1 GCA_902765885.1 uncultured Ruminococcus sp.
CCAGCGGTTTACCGTTGCGAAGGTCACGTTCAGGTGTTCCGCCAGTTCTGTTTGGCTCATATTCAAGTGACTTCTTATTTGCTTGATTAGCGTTTGCATGGAACGTCACCTCTTATAACATTGTTTTCATTTTAGATTAGTCGCGAAATTGCACCTGATGAAGCTTTTTTTGCTCAAATGACAGGATTTCTTACCTGCTTTGTGATGAAAGCACCGGCATGAACCGATTCAGATATGTACTACCTAAGTTAGAAAATGATGTACGGACACAATATGTGCGTGTTGATCAGAACCCGACTGACTGGTCCGCCATATCGGCCGGTCCCAGAACAACATATGTCCTTGCCGGAATCGTCAGTGTGTATTTTTTGCCGTCATATGAAAGAGCCGGAGTATTATCTTCCGTGAGCGTCAAAATAATGTTTCTTTCACGAGGATCCCTTCCCGACAAATCAAGCATGACTGTGACTTCTTCATTGTTCAGGTTTCCTATCACTTCCATGTCGTCATCGTAAAGATTCAGTGTGACGCGGGCGGGGGATCTGAATATGAGGCCCAGTGGCTTTGTGAGATGGTCGCGGACAGGGTCCATGATATCTTCCGGAATTCTCGTTATGTTCCAGCAGTCGGTCGGATCGAAATCATCTTTACCTGAGTAGTTTTCGGATATGTCTATCACATGTTTTCCTGTGATCCCGAGAGCTTCTTCGAGTCCTTTTGTGATTACGGTAGGCTTTCCGTCCTCTGTACGCTTTGCAATATATTCACGGATGCCGGGATAGTTTTCGGCCTGTGTCCCGAGAATAACGGACGGAGCGTCAGCTGTAAGTTCGGTATCGGGAGATACCGGAATGCCGATCAGTCCGTAGTAGCTTGAAAGAAATCTTTCCTTCACTGCATCGTGATGAGGCTGCTTGGGAACAGAAACTCCCTTTATTTTTTTGTTTTCTATAAGGTCCGCCAGCCTGTCGAGCGAGTTCCTTGCCTTTCTGAAGGCTTCGGTGTCGTCAGCTCCGGGGTAGTAGTTTGCGTCCAGCACTTCGGGATTTCCAACATTTTCTTTAAGTGTGTCGTAACTGTACAGCATGGTTTCGCCGGATTTTCCGAGTATCGTCATTATGGCCTGATCAAGATACGTTTCCGGTTTTGTGGAGTACGGGTCAAACCACCCTCCGAGACATTTGCCGTGTCCGAGCTTATTTGCCCATTCCATGACGTAAAATGCATTTGTCTGCGGGAAACGTCCCCAGAACGGGGCATCAGGTTCCCTTGTTTCGTTCCCAATCCATATAGCGTCAAACGCTTCCGTCTGCCTGAGAGTATCGTATCCGTTCTTATGATAGTCCTCATACCACAGCGGGTATTTTATGATCACCTTGCATCCGGGATTCACCCTGTGCGCCGGAGCGAGTATGTATTCTTTCGAGACTTCATGCGTGACATCGCTGTGATAATCGTCGAAGCTGCGGTCTCCTTTTGCCTTCGTGCACTCTTCACATGTGCAGTCCGTGAAAAGAAAGTCGTCAACCATTATGACGTCAAACACTTCCGCCGTGCGCTCGAAGATCTCCCTGAGCATTTCCCTTGTCGCCCGGTTCGTGTAGCAGCATGCGTCAGGCCAGTTGTTGGAAGGTTTCGGAAGATGTGAGGTCGTAACGCATCCGTGCGCCGTGAACCCTTCCGCGGCAAATCTGTCCCTTACTTTTATAAGAAGGTCCTTGTCCACAAAAAGCCCGTCGCGGAATGATTCTATGTATACTTTGTGAAGTTTTGACGCGCGGCACCAGTCTACGGCTTTTTTTAGCCCTTCTTCGGCCCTTAATTCTTCGTCGACTGTCTGCGCGATAAAAAGAGTTGAATATATATGCATTTTCTGTCCTCGCTGTATGAATATATGTGGTTCTGTGTTCGTCTGAGGTATTCTCATCTTATTCCGGAGCCCGGAATATACGGAAGTTCGTCAGATAGGTGCGGACAAGGTCCGTCATCACTGTGTATTTCTGCCTCCAGGCTCTCCTGATCCGTGTCCTCGCTTACGAGATTAAGCTGTTTTACGAGATATCTGTATCTCTGCCTCTCTGCCGGAGTCGAGTGATTTATGAAGGCAACCGCACCGGGGGCCGAGGGAGAATCAGAGTCTGCCCTCGTTATCTTGTATCTCAGAACGTCCGCCTTTCCGAAATCAAATTCCGTGTCACGGAACACGCCTCCCCTGATGCCCTTTGCTACAGGCTCGTATACGGGTGAGCTGTCCACGGCTCTCCACAGGGATACGGGCTCATCAAAGTCCCAGGTCAACACAAGATCTCTGTCCGCATGCAGTTTTTCGGGCGCGGGCTTCTTTTCTTTTTTCGGGATGCCCGAGATATGATATGACTGCCCGGCTTCGGTCTCGAATTCAATATGGTCGTCGGATGTGACGGTGTGTGGGAAGGGAATGACTGCTTTTGAAATGTTCGGGACCTTCAGCCTGCATGTGTTTCCCGCAAGTGATGTTATCCTGATCTCGTATGCCGACCCGTCCTTCCATTTTACGGACACCTCGAATCCGCCGCGCGCCACAAGTCCGGAGTACTCTCCGCTTTCCCACTCGTCGGGAATGCACGGAAGGGGATGGATATACGATTCATGGCTTTGCAGCAGCATTTCGGCGACTCCTGATGTTCCGCCGAGATTTCCGTCTATCTGGAACGGGGGATGAGTGTCCCAGAGATTCGGGAGAGTCCTCGTGCCGAGAAGATTCGAAAACAGCCTGTAAGCCCGGTTTCCGTCGCCTGTCCTTGCCCACGCGTTCAGCCTGTGGGCGAGAGCCCATC
>CACXBN010000062.1 GCA_902765885.1 uncultured Ruminococcus sp.
AACTCGTGTGGGCGCCGTACAGTGAAAACGACCGTGCGACAATGGTGCTCGAGGAAGAACCGCATTTGCAGCGTGACGTTCTTGAGGATCAGAGAAGACTGCTTATGCCCATAACCCGGCATATGATAAACGCATCCTATGCGGAAATCGATTACAACGTACCTTTCACAAGGAAGGCCATACTGATCGGCACCCTGGCCGCAGGCGCTCTCATTGCGGGCGGTGTTCTGCTTGTCAGGTCAATTTTAAAAGGAACCGGAAAATAATGGATATTTTTGAAAAAGCACTAATTTTTGCAACAAAAGCCCATTCGGGAGTAACAAGAAAATTCAGCAACAAGCCGTACATCCTTCATCCTGTTGAGGTTGCGACGATCGTATCCTCCATGACGACTGACAGAGAAACCCTGGCCGCCGCCGTCCTTCATGATGTGGTGGAAGACACTGAAATCCCCATCGAAACAATACGGGACGAGTTCGGGGACAGAGTCGCTGAACTGGTTGCCATGGAAACGGAAGACAAAAGAAAAGACCTTCCGGCAGAGGAAACCTGGATGCTCAGGAAAGAAGAATCCTTGCGTGACCTCAAAGAAACATCCGATCCGGCGGTCAAAATGATATGGCTCGGGGACAAACTGTCCAATGTCAGATCATTCTGTGAAATGAAAAAGCAATACGGTACGGCCATGTGGGAAAGCTTTCACCAGAAAGACCCTGAAATGCAAAGATGGTACTACACCAGAGTTGCTGAGCTGACTTCCGATCTTTGCAAGTACCCGGCATGGACCGAGTACCATGATAAATTAAATTACATTTTTGACGGAGAGAACCATAATGATCAAACATGAATTCACAGAAGACACGGGTCTTACCATATATCTCTCAGGACATATTGATACGGCAAATGCCCCCGAAATCGAAAAAGAGATACTCAACATTTCATCATCAACTCCCCATGACACACTGATAATCGACATGGCTGACCTTACATATATCTCATCCGTAGGCCTCAGAATCATGCTCAAACTCAAAAAATCCGAAAAGGACATGAAAATCGTAAACGTATCCTCGGAAGTTTATGAGATATTCGACATGACCGGTTTTACCGAGATCATGCAGATAGAAAAGGCTTACAGAAATCTCTCTGTTGACGGATGTGAAAAGATAGGCGAGGGTGCTAACGGCAAGGTATACAGGATCAACAAGGACACGATTCTCAAGGTATATGAAAACGGCGCCTCATCTCTTGAAGACATAAAAAGAGAAAGAGAGCTTGCAAGGGCTGCTTTCGTTCTCGGAGTCCCGACCGCGATCTCATATGATGTCGTAAAGGTTGACGGAAAGTATTTCGGCTCCGTATTCGAACTCATAGACGCAAAAAGCCTTGCAAACCTTCTGGTAAGCGGGGAGATCAGTCTTGAAAAGGCAGCTGAAGTTTCGGCCGATCTTCTGAAGATCATTCACTCGAAAGAAATCACCAACGACACCATTCCGTCAGCGAAGAACAACGCAAAAGAATGGATCACGTATATAAAGTACTACATTCCGGATAACGAATACGCAAAGCTTCTCTCCCTTATAGATGAAGTTCCCGAGTGCAAGAACATGATACACGGTGACTATCACATCAAAAACATCATGCTTCAGGATAATGAATCCATCCTGATAGATATGGATACGATGAGCACGGGCTCTCCCCTTTTTGAGTTTGTCTCAATGTATTATACATATATGCTGAGTTCGGAATATAATCATGATGATGCCATTAATTTCTTCGGGATTCCGAGATCATCCACGGAATATCTGTGGAACACGATAATGAAACTGTATTATTCCGACAAGAGCGACGAGTATGTGGAATCCGTGAAGGAAAAAGCAATGCTTCTCACATATGTGCGCGGACTCAGACGACTCATCCGTACCGGCAAAGTACAGACGGAAAAAGGAAAAGAAGAAGCAGAACTCTTCAAAAGCCATATCACACAACTTCTTTCAAAGGTTGACACTCTGATAATCTGATTTTTGTTTCACAGGCTCCATCTTCCCATACAGGAGGTAAAGACATGGCAAATTCAAGAATAACAATCGAGAACCTGGACGGGATATATTCGGTATATTTATCCGGGGCAGTCGATTCCGTTGATGCCCCTGATATTGAAAAGGAAATAGACCGGAAGGTCCCCGACGGCTCATCGGTTGTTGTTGACTGCGAAAAACTGGAACGCATCTCATCAGCGGGGCTCAGGGTGTTTCTCAGGCTCAAAAAAAGAACAGATCCGTTTAAGATCATAAACACATCAGTTGATGTCTATGACATATTGCAAATGACTGGATTCACGGATATAATGGATATCTCCCGTGCATACCGGACAATATCGATCGACAATTGTCCGGTCATAGGCAGCGGAGCTATCGGAATAGTATACCGCATTGCACCGGACACGATCGTAAAAATCCACAAGCGGCCTGATTCACTCTCCGAAATACACCGGGAAAGAGAGCTTTCAAGAACTGCCTTTGTTCTCGGCATCCCCACTGCAATACCTTATGATGTAGTCAGGACAAAAGACGGCCTTTACGGTTCGGTATTTGAGCTTCTGGATGCAAAAAGCTACGCCCAGACGCTGATAGACCACGAAAAAACCGTGGATGAGATCGCTGAAATGAGTGTTTCGCTTCTGAAACAACTCCACACCACTGCGGTTCCTGAGGGCAAACTCCCTCACAGGCGAGACATAGTGCTCAGAATTCTAGACAAAGTCGGCGGATTACTGGAAGAAGATGTCAGGTTGAAGTTCCGTAGACTCCTCGAGAAAATGCCCGAAAACCGTCATCTTCTCCACGGCGATTTTCAGATAAAAAATGTAATGATCCAGAACGGAGAAAGTCTTCTCATCGACATGGATACACTGTGCACGGGCGATCCGGTATTTGAACTTGCAGCAATATTCAACTGTTATTGCGGATACAGTGAACTGGATCATGACAACCCGAGAAAATTCCTGGGGATCAGCTATGAAGAGACTGAATCACTGTGGGATAAAATTTTCACACTGTATTTTGATGGCGATGAAGCAAAAATGGAATCCTCTCTCCCCAAAATTATGGCAGTAGGGCACCTGAACATACTCGATTTCACCATGTCCAGACATGACATCACGGAAGAGTGGAGAAAGCTGCAGTCAGACTGCAGTGCAGCTCATATAAATGAACTTATAAAGCAAATAGACTCACTTCAGATTGGAACATATTAAATAATATATATGAAAGGCTGACCTTATGACAAACACCGAAATCTACAAAAAAACCCTTGGCTTCTCAATCAGGAAGCTCCTCGTTGACATTCTCTCGTTCATTCTTTTCGTAGGACTTTGCGCTGCCGGATATGTTATACTCGATAAGGCCACAGATATGGGCCTTCTCGGACTGCTCATCGGTCTTGTGGTAGGACTCATAGTAGTAATTCTCATTTCGAGATTTGTTTCATACAAACTCAAAGCCGGTCAGATAGCAATGATGACACGCGGTGTTACAGAAAATTCCCTTCCGGACAATGTCATAGCAGAAGGAAAGGCTGTTGTGAAAGAACGTTTTGCAACTGTCGCAGCTTATTTTGCCATTACATCGGTTATTAAGGGAATATTCAATCAGCTTGGCCGCGCTATCACCAGAGTCGGGGAAGCCATCGGCGGTGACACCGGTAGCGCGATTGGTTCCACCATCTCAACGGTAATCCAGGTAATAGTTTCCTATCTCTGCGACTGCTGTCTCGGCTGGGTATTCTACCGCAAGGAAATCAGCGCACCGAAGGCTACATGCGAAGGCGCGGTTATATTCTTCAAGCATGGCAAAACTTTGGCAAAGAACCTCGGCCGTGTGTTCGGTCTGGGACTTCTCTCTCTTCTCATAGTAGGCGGCATATTCGGAGGTATTGCATACCTTATCTTCTCTTCTTTCGGAACCGCATTCCAGACACTTGCCGCTGAAATAACAGAAGCAGCTGCAAGAGGTGAAGTCAACATTCCCCCGATTCTCCAGGATCCCAAGACTCTGATGCTTGTGGCTGCAGGTCTCGTAGGACTCATCTTCTGGAGCTTCATCCATTCCACATTTATAAGACCTTTTGTTCTCACCGGTGTTCTTCGCAATTACATGGAATCCGGAAAGAACGATATTCCGTCCGAAGAATCGTTCAGAATGCTTGACAGCAAGTCTGCTAAATTCGCAAAACTTCACAGAGAAGCTCTCTGATAACAGCTTAAGTTAATAAGAAAAAGGCAACAAGCCCGAAGAAATCGATCTTCGCCTGTTGCCTTTTTTGTCGGTGATGTAATATATGTGCAGACATAAACACGGCGCATACGGTTATAATAAAAACAAAACCGACTGAGATCAGCCGGCTGTTTTTTATAAGCGGGTTTTAAGGCAATTCCCGCTTGTATCTCAATCAAAAAATTTTCTCTGAAGGTTTGCTCTGGTGAATTCGGCAAATGAATACTGAGTCATGTAATCTCCCCTGAACTGATGTACCGCTATCGGATCTCCGTCCAGGTATTTAAAGTAATCGCAGTCGATCTTTGAAACATCGACCCCGATATTTGTTCTTTCCTTAACTATGACATCCTTACATCCGCAGGCGTCCAATGTGTTTCTTAAGTCAGCTGTAAGTGTTCGGAGTAGACTCATTTTCGATTCAGTGACCGGATCGTCAGGCCAAAGATTTCCGTATATCATGTCGAGCGTGCACATTGCTCCTCTTTGATCGATCAGATAAGCAAAAAGCTCCTTTGTCTTATTTCTGGCAAACTTAATGGGTTTGTCCTCAAAAAAGACTTCAAATGCTCCAAAGCACTGTGCCTTGATCTTTTTTTCCTCATTCATGGGAACACGGAATCTCAGGTGTGAGAGTGCGTTGCGCAGCGCTTCTTCTGTTACAGGTTTGATTATATACGCCGTAGCATAAAGTTCATGTGCGCTCATCGCATATTCGGTGTGTCCAGTGATAAATATAATATTAACAACGGGATTCAGTTTTATCAGTTCCTTTGCCAGCTCAAGCCCGTTCATCATCGGCATTTCCACATCAAGAAAGGCTATATCCACTGTGTTCTCTTCAGCAAATTCAAGCGCTTCTTCAGGATCCGTAAACCCGTTGTGCTCTTCGCCGGGCACTATTCTCTGAAGAAGACGAATGACTGAGTTTACAATAAGCTGCCTGTCATCTACTATAATAGTGCGCATTTACTTATCCTCCTTCGGAATATGGATTATTACCGCAGCTCCCTCTGAGCTGTAATGTGTTTCAAGAGTGCCTGAACACTCTTCTTCAATGGTTTCCCTCACATCATCAAGGCTTATTCCCTTGTGATATTTTTCAATGTGCTCCAGAGTTTCTTCGGAATAGTTTCCGTTGTCCCTTATGGTTATAATGATTTCTCCGTTTCTCTCTTCCGTCTTCAGGCATACTTTGCCTTCACCGTCTCCCCTTGCGACAGCCCCGTGCTGAACCGCAATCTCCACAACCGGCTCGACCGAGAGCGCTGGAATATTAAAATCGGATATCTTGATATCATATATCACGTCAAAGTTTCTGCCGGGGTCTATTTTTTCAAGAGCCACATACTGCTCTATATGCTTAAGCTCGGATTCAAACGGAATCATCCTGTCTTTTGTAATGGAATAAATATTTGATCTCAGGTATCCTGAAATGTTCCTTATTCCTTCTGCTGCAGCTTCTCCGTTCTCGTAGCACAGCTCCTCTATTCCCATGAGAGAATTAAAAGTAAAGTGCGGCCTCATCTGTCTGGCAAGTTTCTTTGAAATCTCTTCTTTCAATTCGATGTTCTTCTTTTCCATGATCTTCTCGGTTCTGTTTGAAAGAATAAGAAGAGCCAAATGCAGACTGATAACATAGGAGAATGCAAGATAATCGATTCCGGGGAATATAAAATAAAGAATAACCGCTACCGCAGACGGGACTGCTGCTGCAATGAGGATCGGGAAATCAAGGATGCTCTTTCTTCCTTTAAGCGATAGCTCTCCGTTATCCCCGATAATAACTATAAAGAGAAAGAATCCGACTGATACGATATCTATGGTGAGTACCACTATCCGAATTATGGGTGACGCATTTGCGAATGGTATTCTGAGTCCCGCGTAGCCCATCAGAGTATATGACATCCTTAATCCCAGTGATAAAATATGACAGACAGTTGCAATTCCCAGATATGTCATTTTTTTCTTTAAGTACTTTTCCTCAAATGTTCTTATGGCAGCCGGAATAAGAATCATTATTCCGACAACACTTAGTGTCAATGTGATTATTTGATTATCTGTCATATTATTCGCTCAATTCTTCAATGGTAAGATATGCTTTTTTTATTTTGGCAATCGCGGCATTCATGTAATAAAGAAGCGCTACATGCAGGAGAACGCATATCACTCCAACAACGGTCAACTCCCTGTAAATGGCTTCATATTGAATCACATCAATGTCATCAAGGAACATCAAAACATAAATAAGGGCTCTCATCACCTGACTTATAACCGCAACTATCGTCATCGTTCGCAGAAAGATATCTGACTTCCCTGAAGGCTCCGGTGTAGCACCGCAGATATGTATTATCTCGTCCTTTCCCTTTAGGATCGACTTGACTAACAATAAAAACATACCGAGCGTCAGAATAGAATCTATAATGCCGACCGTCAGGGTCAGGGTTGTTTCTTCCAGCAAATGCGGCTCCCCGGCAACAGTTTCAATTCTTCCTCCTGATAATATGGTAATAACAGCAAATATTCCGGGAAGAATACTTTCCAGTGCACTGAGTAAAATACCGGCTATTGTATATTTTCTGGCCTTGCTCATGCTTTTCGAAACACTCGACAGTTCCGAAAATGAAAGCAGGCACATTATCGTGCCTATAAGCAAGAGTGCTATGGAAACGGCATACAGTGCGCCGCTGGCGCTTTTGAGATCCAGTTTCACACTGTCCTTTAAATACTTATTGGTTATTATTTCATAAATGAGATATATTGCATTACCGACTGTAAAAATGATAAGGGAATAATATAGCCTTTTGAGCTCCGCGGGCATTATTCTCCTTGCGTTGGATTCACTTGTTTTCATTTTAGTTCACCATAATATTTCTTCATGCCTTAATTATATAGTTCTTGCATCCTCTTGTCAAATAAATGCCCCAAAAAAGTGTGGAAATATGCACACTTTTTTCACAATTCACCTCCTCCTGAAGGTGTCTGAGTCTCCTTGCTGAAGTGCATATAAATGCCTGAGAATGGAGCGCGCCTATACCCGTGTTTCGGTTTTTTAGTACCAGAAAATTTCGGCTGAAAAAAGCACGAATGAGAAAACAAGCGGAAAAAACAAGCGGAAAAAAACAAGCGGAAAAAACAAGCGGAAAAA
>CACXBN010000063.1 GCA_902765885.1 uncultured Ruminococcus sp.
CGACAGACAGCGCCGCAACCTTCGTAAGCTTATGGACTTTTCATTTAAACGTCATCCGACGCTGAATCTTCCGGAGGAGCGGCTGACGGCGATTGAGGATCAGATACAAGTGCGGGCGCGGGAACTGTTGGCGCTGCCGAGAGTCAGATCAAAAACGCAGAGAGAACAGGAAAGGTAACCAATCAATGCAGTATAGAGCCGATGAGCGTAACAGCTCACCTGCTTTTTTGCATAAAACGACGAGATTATACGTACACATCTTTTCAGGAAAAAAATAATAACCTGAACATGATTGTTTTCAAATCCCCGTCTCAATCCTGATTTCCTGACAAAAATACAAATTGTTTAATCTCATTTCCGTTGACAAAAATAGTTCCGATATATATAATAAACACATAAAACCACGTGAATTATAGCTTTTTTGGAGGCGTTTATGTATTATATAGGTGTTGACCTCGGCGGTACCAATATCGCAGTAGGAATAGTTGACGAAAACTATCAGCTTGTGAAAAAGGAAAGTGTTCCCACAAAACCGGAACGCGGCCCCGATCTCATAGTCGAAGATATGGCGAAAGTGTCCCGAAAGCTGCTCTCTGAACTCGGCATCAAGATCGACGAAGTCAGATGGGCAGGCGTTGCAACTCCCGGAACTGCAAACAGCTTGACGGGCGTTGTGGAATACGCAAACAATATCCCGTTTCTCAAATATCCTCTTGCGGAAAAACTCTCTCCCCTTCTCAACGGTCTTCCCGTATATATAGAGAACGACGCAAATGCAGCTGCCAAAGCTGAAGCGCTCGCGGGTGCAGGTGCAGGAGAAAAATATTTCGTCATGATCACTCTCGGAACTGGTCTCGGCGGAGGCATCGTAATCGACGGAAAAGTATACTCCGGATTCAATTTTGCCGGCGGCGAGCTAGGACATATGGTTATCGAAAAAGGCGGCAGACCGTGCACATGCGGACGCAAGGGATGCTGGGAAGCATACAGCTCTGCAACAGGACTCACAAAGATAACCGTTGACAACATGCTCAAGGCAAGCCGTGAAGGCAGAATAACCTCCATGTTTGATATGGTCGGCGGAGATCTCAGCAAAGTAACCGCAAGGACCGCATTCACTGCCATGAAGGCAGGAGACGCCGTGGGAAGCGAAACCGTCGACGAATATATCTCCTATCTTGCAACAGGCGTTATAAACGTGATCAACATCTTCCAGCCGAATGTTCTCGCGATCGGCGGCGGGATATGCAATGAAGGAGATTATCTTCTGAAGCCCCTCATCTCAAAAGTATTTGAAAAGACATACACAAAGGAAGGTTCTCCCAGAACAAGAATAACCGTTGCAAAGTTAGGAAACGACGCCGGCATCATCGGTGCCGCTGTTCTGGGAATGTGATCAATTTACCGCAGCAAGGTAACCCCATCGCTGCGGTTTTGTGATATTCAGCCGATATAACTATTAAATAAATATTCATTTTGGACGCCTAAAACAGCATAAATATTGACAATTCAATTTCCATTGTGATAAAATATGCACATCGCTGCTAATAATTATTCAATTTTTTCCACTGAAAGGATTTTGGCATTAATGACAAGATATTATCAAAAGGAAATTGAGACAGCCTCTCCCGAGCAAATCAGGGAATGGCAGAACGAGCGACTTTTAAAAACTCTCCAGCATGTTTGGGACAACAATAAATACTACAGGAAAAAAATGATAGACAGAGGCGTTCTCGTAGGAGACGTCAGATCCGTAGACGACCTCTGGAAACTGCCGTTTCTTACCAAAGACGACCTTCGCGAGGCATATCCCTACGGTCTTATGTCAGCACCTCTTTCGGACTGTGTGAGAATCCAATCGACAAGCGGAACTACCGGAAAAAGAGTGGTAGCTTTCTATACCCAGGCCGATGTCGATCTCTGGGAGGAATGCTGTGCAAGAGCCATCGTGGCCGCCGGCGGAACGAAGGACGATGTTGTTCAGGTGTGCTACGGATACGGGCTGTTCACAGGCGGCCCCGGACTCAACGGAGGATCACACAAAGTCGGCTGTCTGACACTGCCGATGTCATCCGGCAACACAGAACGCCAGCTGCAGTTCATGACCGACCTTGAGGCAACCATTCTGTGCTGCACCCCGTCATATGCTGCATATCTGGCTGAATCCCTTTACGAAAAAGGCATGCGCGACCAGATAAAGCTTAAGGCGGGAATCTTCGGAGCCGAAGCGTGGACCGAGGAAATGAGACACGATATAGAAGAAAAGCTCGGAATCAAAGCATACGACATATACGGTCTCACAGAACTCTCGGGTCCCGGCGTTTCTTTCGAATGCGAAGAACAGTCCGGCATGCACATAAACGAAGACCACTTCATTGTTGAAACCATAGATCCTGAGACCGGAAGAGTACTTCCTGACGGCGAACGAGGCGAACTGGTTTTCACAAGCATTACCAAGCAGGCATTCCCTCTCCTGAGATACCGTACAAAAGACATCGCGGTTCTTTCAAGGGAAAAATGCTCCTGCGGACGCACATTTGTTAAAATGTCGAAACCGATGGGCAGAAGCGATGATATGCTCATCATCAAAGGCGTTAACGTGTTCCCGTCTCAGATTGAAACGGTTCTCATGAACAAGGGCCTGACATCAAATTATCAGATAGTGGTCGACAGACTGGGAACAACAGACTCCATCGAAGTCAAAGTTGAGATGACCCCCGAACTCTTCTCGGACACTATCAATTCGATAGAAGTAAGAGAAAGAGAAATCACAGACGCTCTCAAATCGATGCTGGGCATATATGCGAAAGTATCCATAGTAGAGCCGAAATCCATCGTCAGAAGCGAAGGAAAAGCAGTAAGAGTAATAGACAAGCGCAAATTATACGGATGATATTTATATAAAGAAAGGAAGCAGTCATCATGTCAGTTAAACAGTTATCAGTATTTGCAGAAAACAAAAGCGGTTCCCTTTGTGAAGTCACATCGATTCTTTCGGAAACCAAAATAAACATTCGTGCCTTCAGTGTTGCTGACACAGACAAATACGGCGTCATCAGAATGATCGTGGACGATCCGAGAAAAGCAGCTTACGCATTGTCTGAGGCAGGAAAAATAGTCAATGTGACCGATGTTGTTGGAGTACAGATAACAGACGAGACCGGCGGACTTGACATCCTTCTCAAAACACTGGCTGCAAATGGCATAAACGTTGAATATCTGTATGCGTTTGTATCGACAGCCGCCAATGCCGCTGACGTGGTAATAAGAGTTTCCGACAACGGAGCCACAGAAAAAATACTGACCGAAGCCGGATATACACTCATTTCAGACATTGATATCGGCAAGAAATAATCAAACATAAGTATAAAGAATCGGGCGGCCTGTTGCAAAGGCCGCCTTCTTGTGATATACTTTTTTTGTACTCAATTATTAAAATACACTTTATGGAGGTGCTGATTTTTTATGGAAGAGAAAAAATGCCCGGCATGCGGTGCTCCTGTTTCTGAAGAAGCAAAGCATTGCCCCGAATGCGGCGCAAATCTTGAATTGCTTGATACAGTCGAGAAATCTGCTAAAGAAGCCGTGAACACCACAGCAGAAAATGTTCAAAATGCAGCCGAAGAAGTAAAAGAAGCCATTCCCGCAGTCGAGATAAAGAAATGCATATCATGCGGTGCGCCTATTCCAGCTGTTGCAAAACATTGCCCGGAATGCGGATCTTCCCAGGAAGCAAAGCCTCAGCCGTCGGTTAATGTCCCACCGGTTCAGGAAAATCCCCAGCCACAGCAGCCACCTTTCATTCCGGCATACCAGAATCAGCAGCCTGAATTTGTTGCTCCTCCGTATGTCGATGCTCCGGCAAATGACGTCAAGAACAACAAACGCACAAAGAAGTCTCAGGCAAACATACCGATCCTGACCGATGAAGACGTAAAATATACTCCTTACGAGCCCATCTCGACCCTCGGCTGGATAGGATATAAGATTCTCATGGCCATCCCGATCGTCGGATTTATCCTTTTGATAGTCTGGGCTTGCGGCGGAACACGCAAAAAGAGCCTGCAGAATTACGCCCGTTCCTACTGGGTTGTTGCTCTCATCGTTCTGATCCTTACGATAATAGCAATAGTTGTCTACTGGATCGCTGTCGGAAATCCTTTTGAAAAGATCGGAGAAATCTTTCAAACTGTACAGCAACAGCTGAAAATATGATCGCATAAAATCCAAACGGCCCACCTCAGTCTGAGGTGAGCCGTTTTGTGTTTTTAACCTACTGTCTTATTTTGTTGTGAAGGGCATTCTCTTGATGAGATAGCAAACAGCAGCAAGGTCATATCTGGTGATCTGTCTGTTGACTTCGTATCCGTCCTTTTCAATAAGCTTGATTGCTATTGCATTGTCCTTGTCGCTTGCAGTCTGGCTGAAGTTCACAAAGCTTACATCATGAAGTTTTTCAATATATGTAAGGTATGTCTTTACGATTCTGCACGCTGTCTGTATATCGCAGGCTCTCGTTGCCTTGTCTGTCTTCAGTATAAGGCCTTTTTCTGTTGCCCAGATCTCTCTTTCGTCATCTGTATTGAGTTTTCCTTCAACATCCTGCATCTCTGCAAGAGCACATGCGAAAGCTTTGATGCTGACAATATTGGTTCCGGAGAAGTACGATCCGGCCTTTGTCACTACTGTCGGCTGCATGATTCCGGATTCCGTTACATATTCAACGGCGTCCTCATAACCGTCGGCTATGAATGTGAAAGGACTGTTCCACTTGAATTCAACTTCAACCGTATGGCTGGACTTAAGGTCCTTGAATGTGTATGTGCTTACTGCTCCGACTGACTTTCCGTCAACCTTTACATCCTTGACCGAATAGTTTGCGGATTTCGGAACGAATGTGTAAACAGCCTTGTCCTTTGCGTCAAGTCTTACGACTGTGGGATCGACTGATACGTTATTCTTCTTTACTGTGACATAGCCCTTGCCGTCAGTTGTTGCGGAAATACCGAACTTGCCTGTCGTTGCTGCGGGATATGTTCCCGGTACGTTTGTCGATATAGCGCCTGTTCCTGTAGGAGCTGTGTCACCCTTTCTCTTGAATGTTGCGGATATGACAGTGTTCTTTGTAAGTGTGAATGTGATTTCCTCTTTTGCTCCGTAAGAAACTCCGTTAATCGTAACGTCTTCAAGGGTGAAGTTGCTGAGAGTTGTGAACTTGATCGTCTTCTTGTCACCGTATGCGCCGAACGGACGGCCGTCTGCGAAGCTGTATTTTCCGCCTTCACCTGTTTCCACGGTAATGATGAAAATGTTGCTCTTGGGATCGGTCTTGGGTACGGTTATCGATGCGGGAACAATGGTAGGATGCCCGTTTTCGCATTCATAGCGGGCATATACTGCGTCTCCCACGAGAACGTAATACTTGAATTCCACATTTTTGCCGCATGCCGTGCACTTATAGTTCTTTGCTATGCTGTCTTCATCACCATGCGTAGGTGTTGTAGGAGTTGTGGGATTCGAAGGATATGTCGGATATACGCTTCTCAGAAGATATGCGGATGAATGTCCGTTTTTGCATGTGTATATAGCATAGTAGTCGTTTCCGATTATTTCATATTTGTCAAATACGAGTTCCTCTTCACATGTCGGGCAAGTGTATTTTGCTTCCTCGACCGGAACGACCGGTTTTGTCGGATTGACAGGATATACTATCGGATCGATCGGATAGTATGTTTCGTCATATCTGTACTGTGTGAGTTTGTATGAAGCGGTGTGTTCGTTTTCGCATTTGTAATTTGCGTAGAAGTACTTGCCGTCATTCGTATATGATACAAACTTCAGCGCTTTTCCGCATTCAGGGCACACAAGACCCGTTTCTGCGCTCGTACGCGGTATCACGACATCATTGAAAACAGGATGATATCCGTGATTTTCACATTCTGAATTCAGACATGAGAAGAACGAGCCGTTCTTTGTAACAACGAGGAGCATCTGTCCTCCGCACTTGGAGCATGTCTGATAGAAAGCGACGCTTCCGACACCGTCAAGGTATGTAGGGGCATCTTTGTTTTCCAAAGTATAAATCGTTTTGTAATAATTGATCAGATATTCCACAAGGCTGTCATAACTGTCTGCTTTAAAAGGAACAGCAGACGCTGCGGTTGTCGACACTGCTATTGCTGCGAGCATGATCAGTGCCAGGACAAAAGCGATGATTTTTTTCATGATATTTCCTTTCTTTGCATGTAAAGAAATTATTCTTTCATTGTGTCCGGAGACACTTCGCCGTATAGAGTATATCATAACGGCATGCGGGAATTGTTAACAATTTGTTTATTTTTCCGTTCCTCATATATGACGAAATCGGGCTTGCTTTTGTTCCCGGAAATCCCAATTTTCCAAAGGAACTGACACCGCATTTTCATAAAACGGTTCTGCTGATTCAAAAAGCGCAGCTGTTTCCGGCTGCGCTTTCGTTTGTCTTATTCGTTTGTGTAATTGTCAAAATATCCCTGGACCAGAACAACTGGTGTTCCTTTGTCACCGGATCCGCTTGTCAGGTCACACAGAGACCCGATAAGATCCGTAAGCTGTCTGGGAGTTGTTCCCTGTGATGCCATTTTGCCCACAAGATCCTTGTCTTTTTCACGGATGCTCTTTGAAATGGCCTCTTTAAGTGCCTCACCCGACAGATCTGCAAAATCATTGTCGGCAAGATATTTAAGTTTCAGTTCGCTCGGGGTTCCGATAAGTCCGTCGGTATATGCAGGGGATACGACCGGATCGGCAAGTTCCCATATTTTTCCCTGCGGATCCTTGAACGCGCCGTCACCGTAAACCATTACCTCAACGTGTTTGCCTGTAGCTTCTCCGATACGCTTCTGTATGTCAAGCACGAGGCCTTTTGCGTCACGCGGGAAAAGTTTGATCTTTGTTTCGGTAGACTTGTTTGATCCGAGAAGACCGAACTTTTCATTATAGCCGCTGCCGTCTACCGGAGCGTTGAGGATCTCATCAAGACCGATTGCTACTTCGGCGCCTGCTGCGAGAAGCAGTCTCTTTGTTCTCTTTCTGGTATGTATGTCACAGAACAGTACTTTCTTTGTGTAGTCGAGAATAGCCTGCGGTCTGTTTGCGAAAATGATCTCCGCCTCTGCTCCGCATTCCTTTATCAGATTGCCGTAATACTCGACATAGTCCACTCCCGTGAAGGGGTGTTTGTTCTCGCCGAACAGTTCTCTGTATTTTTCGAGAGTCAGGACATCCTTGTACGGATCGATTCCGGCCTCGTCGAGCTTGTCTATGGAAACAAGTTCATTACCCACTTCGTCTGAAGGATAGCTGAGCATCAGTATTATTTTCTTTGCTCCTCCTGCTATTCCCTTCAGGCAGATGGCGAAGCGGTTTCTCGAAAGGATTGGGAAGATAACGCCGATGGTTTCGTCTTTTCCGAATTTTGCTCTGACATCCGCGCTGATGTCCGCTATGTCCGCATAGTTTCCCTGTGATCTTGCGACCACGGATTCCGTTACGGAAATAACGTCTCTGTCGTTGATCTCAAAGTTTTCCTCTCTGGCTGCTTCAAGAACACTGGTGCTGACTATTTTCGCGAGGTCGTCTCCCTCTCTGATAATCGGGCATCTTATGCCTCTCGACACTGTACCTACGCAACGTTTCTTTTCTTTCATTGTTTTACAACTCCGTTTATTTATGATTTTTTATATTGCTTTTTATCATTTCGGCTATAATGTCGGCGTCTTTCTCGCATCTCTGCCTGAAGTTTGCGGATTTTTCCGACAGAACTTCCGAAATGTGTTTTTTGTTTTCAATAACTTCAAATGCATACGACTTCAGCATTTTTGAAACATTGTCGATGTCATCGACCTTTACGACTCTTTCCTGTCCGAGCTCACTCATGACTGCGTCGATTTTCGGGTCATAGGAAATCCCTATCACGGGAGCTGCCGCGGAGGACGCGAAGATTATCGCGTGAAGTCTCATGCCGACCGTAAATTCGCTGTCTCCGAGAATGCCCAAAAGCTCGTCAGCGCTCTCCGGCTCATATACCGTTCCTCTGACTCCTTTTTCTTTAATTCTGCCGAGAAGCTCATAGGAAATATTCGTGTCCTGAACTCTCTGCATGGGAATGATAAGAGGTACGAGTCCGGTGTTTTTTGCGATTTCACAGCATGCGTCCGCAACTTCGGAGCACAGTTTTGCATCCTTCTCCGTGACTTTACCCTTGTTCCGCTTGTTGGCAACTGTGACCGGCCTTATGGATACGGCAAAGTATCGGCCGTCAAGTCCGAGCTTTCTTTTGAGCTTTCCGAGCTTGATTTCGTCACACGGCTTTATCATGAATGTGGGATCTGCGGACAGAACGACTTTCTTCGATTCGCTCACTCCCATATCTCTCAGTTCTGCGAGGGATATGCTGTCCCTTACCGAAACATAGTCCGCGCTTTCCACGACTTCTTTTGTCAGTTTTCGGTTTGATTCGTAATTTACGGGTCCTATCCCGTTTGCCAGTATACATACCTGTTTTTTTGCCCTTTTGGCAAGCTTGATGATCCCGGCATAATAAATAAGGTTCCGCTTGCTTGTTGCATCCTGAAGGAGACTTCCTCCTCCTGAAACAAGCAGCTTTGATTTTTTTATGCTGCTCCCGGCAGTTATCAGATTAAACCTTTCGGCACAGTTCATGCCCGTGTTTTTCGATTCTCTTCCGGGCTTTTTTGTCAGGGCGACCAGCTTTACTCCGTCCACTCTTTCCGCTATGGATCCGGATATTACTTCGAGCAGGCTTTCGTCCCCGAGATTTCCGAATCCGTAATACCCGCTGATAACAGCGTCCGGCTTTCCTTTTCTCTTTGAGAACAGTACGGGAGAACGGAGCGTTTCCTCATACATTCTGATATAATCATCGGCCATCCTTCCGACCGTATAATTTTCAAGTATAAAGTTTCTGTTGTATGTTCCTATTTCCGAAAGTTCCGTTTGCGGCTTTTCAAGCAGACAAGAGATGTCCCCGAAAAGGCTTTCTGACGTAGCTGTATCAAATCCCCTGCAGCAGAAGTTGGTCTCGACCGCGTCTTTTATCTTGCTCTCATCAAAAATCCCGAG
>CACXBN010000064.1 GCA_902765885.1 uncultured Ruminococcus sp.
ATATCCTTAATTCGGATGACTTCGTCATTCAGATACTACGGAGGAACCCATGAGAAGAACTATTTCGGTCATTCTGGTCTTATCGATGCTTCTGACTGGATTGGGAACGGTAATACTTGCAGATGATACACCGTCGTCTGTAAGCTTAAAATTCGATTCATCTCAGGCAGTTTCGTATTTCTTCGGAGCAAACAACGTCAAATCTTCGTCCGTGGAAGACAATGACTACGGTCGTGTCATTAAACTGACTACTCTTCAGGCCGGGATGGATCCATATGTTTCATTCAACTACAAGAGATTTGCAAGTGAACTCAAACAGCCGTATGTGTCTGCCGACACATATAAAGTTGTAGTTTTCAAAATCAAGCAGTCGCGGTGCACAAATTCCACTTTTGAACTGTTTTACGTGACCGGCGACATGCCGTATGCCACATTCGGATACAGCAGGACATCCGTGTTTGACAATTCCGATAAAGACTGGCAGTATGTTATTTTCAATCTTACGGATGCAGATAAGTGGGAAGGCAGTATCAATTCCTTCAGAATAGACTTCATGATGAGCGCCGCAGACAGCGGTGAAAGCATAAGCATAGGGGAAATCATCTTCTTTAAATCCATGGATGATGTCACTTCCCTGTCGTATTTCGGAGGGGACGATCCCAGAGCAGTTACGGATGAAGAAAACAAAAAAGCCGGAGAGCTTTTGTCAAAGGCATACGATCCGGTTCCGTCTGTTTCAGAGAGCAAGATAACGGCTGCAAATGAAGACAGTGACATAGACCTCTGGTTTGACCATGCTTATGCAAAGACTCCGGAAGACTCAACTGTTTCAACGGGAATGAACACTTATGTCATCAGAATGGCGCGCAACGAGATTGAAGGCGCGCAGTTCCTTCTCTCTTCGAAAGCAGAGAAAACCGGTCTGACGGCAAAGCTCAGCACATTCAAAGATTCTGCCGGCAACACACTTAAACATAAGATATGCTACGGATATTATTTCGATGATGTTGAAGGCGAGTCCATACCTGACCCGATTCCAGAGCTTTATTCCAGCTTTGATCTCAAGGCAGGAAAAAGCAAAATGTTCCTTATCAAAGTGTTTTCAAGTGAAGATTCTCCATCAGGCCTTTATTCGTCGACACTTACGATCTGTGACAATGAAGGAAATGAAATAAAGAAAGCGAACGTATACGCATATGTATGGAACTTCACACTTCCCGTCGCTTCAAACTGCAAGATTCTGAGCGATCTGTCATGGTGGAATATCTATTCCGCAAACCCGCCGTGGCTGTATGCGGGTGATGACGGCCAGACATATGCCGCATATTACGATTACCTGCTTGAAAACAAAGTCAACGCTTACAATCTGCCTTATCTCAACACCAATAAGGGAGAAACAAACCCGTACACTGACAAAAGAATAAGAAAGTATCTCGACGACCCAAGAGTACAGGCATTCAACCCTGTCGGATTTGGGTTTGAGAACTTCAATGAAGAAAGAGTTCAGAAAGCATACGATTATCTGTCCGAGAAAGAGGAATGGCTGGAAAAAGCATATTTCTACCCCGTTGACGAACCGCTTAACATAGAAATGCTCAACAAGCTCGTTGCGTCGGGCGAGATAGTCAAGAGGATATTCGGTGAGAATTATAAGCTGATAGCTCCGATGGCGCTCAATCTTCCGCTTGACAGCGAATCAAGAAGCGACTATTTCTCATACGTACAGGATGTTGTAAATATCTGGTGCCCTCACAATTATTTCTTCAATACGCTGGCAGACTTCAAGTATAACCCCTCGATAATGTTCCAGTACTATACCGCAACTCTTGAAAAGAATCTCGGGACCTTCATAAGCAGAATGAAGAAAGAACAGGAAGAGGGAGACGAAGTATGGTGGTATACCACAAGATTCCCCCATCATCCGGAAATCACCCTTTCGATCGACGACAATGAAGTCGAGCACCGTATCCTTTTCTGGCAGCAGAAACTCTACGATATCGACGGATATCTTTACTATATGTCAAATGACTGGCATCAGACGTTCCCATGGGACAAACTTCATGAGACCAGCAATCTGTACCCGTACAACGTATACGGCAACGGAGTACTTGTATATAACGGATTCATGGATTCCAACGGAGACGAGTATATCTCAAGAGAACATTACGATGAACTTGCAGACAAGTCATATGACGCATTCCCCGTAGGAAGCCTCAGGCTTGAGTCAGTACGCGACGGAGCAGAAGACTTTGACTACTTCACTATTTTAGACGAACTCTACGGAGAAGGAACGTCCGACCTTATAATAAAGCAGGTCACCACTTCCCTCGGTGAATATAACGCCGACCCGGAACTCTACAACACTCTCAGAATCGCAACCGGCAACCTTATTTCACAGAAATATTCTTCAGACACATTCAATGTGCATGACTGGGCGCTTGACGAACTGAAAAAGGCAGATGCCATAGGCATTATCCCGTCTTCAATAAGGTTCGGAGATCTTAAGGAACCGATAACACGTGAAGAATTTGCTGCAGTCAGCATAATGATTTATGAATATCTTAACGGCGAGAAAGCTTCCATTCCGGAGACCAATCCATTTACGGACACCGACAACGCGGATGTTCTGAAAGCTTACGCCGCCGGTATCACAAACGGAACAGGCAAAACCACATTTTCTCCGAATGACAAGCTGAACCGTGAACAGGCTGCCACGATGCTCACGAGAGTATATAAGAAACTCATTTTCGACGGATGGACGCTTGAAAACGATTCCTCGTTTGACGACCAATTCAAAGGTATGTTTACGCCCCCTGCAGCATTTGATGACGACTCAAGGATATCCTCCTGGGCAAAAGACAGCGTATACTTCATGGCCTCAAAGGGAATCATAAACGGAACGGGGCAGAACAGATTCTCCCCCCGCGCCGTAACGGAAGAAGAAAAGAATTCCGGATATGCAACGGCAACACGCGAGCAGGCCTTGCTTATAGCTTACCGTATGGCCCAAAAACTGAAATAGCCAAAACAATTCAAAAGCCTCTGAGATTTACAGTTCAGAGGCTTTTTCATATTCATTTTAAATCGTTGCAATCATATATTATCTCCACTTTTCCTTCTAGTTCATCCGGAAGAAAGTGGTCATTTGTTATATGAGGAGATTTCATATAGATACGCTTAAGTCCCGTGCAACCCAGAAATGCTTCAGAGTCTATATAATCC
>CACXBN010000065.1 GCA_902765885.1 uncultured Ruminococcus sp.
CATTGTGTGGATAGTTTTGATGCTTCGAATATCCCTTTCTTGATACACCGCATATATAAATTGCATCCCATCCCAGATCCGGATATTCATCCATAACAATTGTACTCGTATTTGCAAATTCTGCATTATTACGAGTAAAGCATTTGCTATACTTTCCACGAATCGCATTAGTACAATGCTGCTGAGGATTTGCCCCATAAGCATACTTAGCATATAACCACATGAATTTACGCGGGTCGAAATTGTGAGTCAGTTTTATTGGTTGATCCTGCATATAATCTCTCCCTCCATATTAGTCAATTCAATATATTTCCCCTGGCCAAATACTTAGAACCTACCATGCTCTTTCGCTCTATTTTTAATCATAGTCTCTCTATGCGCGAAAACAAGTAGCAACTTTCTGATGTGCTGCTGCAAATATTTCCTGTAGTCATTCAATGATAAATATGACTTTTGCAAAACCTGTATATGCTAAATCATAAATTGTTCCACAGCATTCGTTCATATAACGGTAAATAACATCATTATAGTGCTATTTTAGAATTTTCTTCAGTCCCACTAGAATAGCATCCACATCATCTTTAGTATTATTCTTTCCAAGAGATATACGGATGGTTCCCTTAGCGAATGACTCATCTAAGCGAATAGCTCTGAGAACATGTGATATTTCTGTAATCTCACTATTACATGCAGATCCTGTGGAAACAGCGATGCCCATTAAATCAAGCCGATGAAGAATAGTTTCTCCATTTGCATTAGGGAATGACAGGCTGATAATACCGGGCAATGTGGATTCACCGCCATTTCTAATAAAAGCAATCTCTCTAGTATACAAACCCTCTATCAATTGTTTTTCAAGTCCAAGAATATGCTGTCGATTTTTTTCTAAAGTATCAACGTTGTGCTTAAGTGCAACAGCCATACTCACGATGCCGGCAACATTTTCTGTTCCTGCACGAAAACCTTTTTCCTGTCTTCCGCCGTCTGAATAAACAGAGATCGGAGTTCCTTTTCGGATAAAGAGAAAGCCCACACCTTTGGCACCATTGAATTTGTGTGCTGACGCGGAAAGCATATCAACACCAAGTTCCTTCACATCTATATTGATGTGGCCGACAGCCTGCACAGCATCTGTATGGAAGAGCGCTCCTTGTGAGTGAGCAACAGCACAAAGTTCTTTAATCGGTTGGATGCTGCCAATCTCATTATTTGCATACATGATAGATACAAGCAGTGTCTGATCCGTAATAAGCTGTCTCAGCGTATCAGGAGTGATAGTTCCATTTTTATCTGGCCACAAATAGTCCACGGGATACTTAAGACGCGTTATCGCTTCACATGCATGTAACACCGCATGATGTTCAAATGCTGTGGTAATGGTTCCCCTGTGACTGTAATTCTGAAATGCAATCCCCTTAATAGCCCAATTGTCGCTTTCTGTGCCGCCAGATGTAAAGAAAACCTCCTCCGGGAGCGCGCCGATACAAGAGGCTATCGTTTCCCGAGCCTCTTGTATCGCTTTTTTGGGCTGTCGAGCAAATGAATAAGGTTGAGAAGCATTGCCGTATTCTTGGAGCAAATACGGTTTCATCGCTTCAAAAGCTTCTATATCTAATTGCGTAGTTGCTGCATTATCTGCATAAATCAGGTGCTTCATACATTCATCTCACAAAAATAATTTACAACCTTCGGCTTTGAATTCTTCAATCTTATCTAGTAACTCATCTACTGTGCATTCCAAATAATCTGCCAGACACTCCATACAATAGAAATTGACAATGTCCGTTCCAAGGAGTTTCTTGTTTATCCCAACTGTGTCTTTGTTGAGATCCTGCTTGCCACAGATAATGCAATTACGCTTCATTACTTAATTCCTTTAATGTAAATTCCGGCATAAGCTTATCCTCATTTTTGTACTCAGCATCAAGGATAGAAAGTTGCCGCCAGATAATTTTGCGCATCTTAATAGCAGGCCGTAAACAATACTTCATAAATTCCTTCGGTTTTACATCGGAAACTGTCCGCACATTTGGAAACAGAAGTTTCAAATAAGCAGTGGCAATTCTCTTCACAGCTTCTGTATGACGGACATATGCATCATCAGGAACTTCCACTAATGCATCAACAATTGCCCGATAGCTGGCATCATCCCTGAGCATATGCATTACCGTGCAGAAATATTCAGAATTTAGTGCCCATCCAGACACTTTCAAGCTATCCTTCATCTTAGGAATATCCCAGCCTTTGATAAATCCATGAATTCGGTCCACCAAAGCACTTTCTTGGAACAAGGCAGGAAGTTCTGAAAACATGCTTGCATACTCATCCATGTTTTCAATAGAAATGTTGCCAAGCAAAACAACACTGGCAAAAGATTCACCATCATAACCATCAACATTGAATCGTCCTCGCTCCATATAGCCTTGCATGACTGAACGCATCTCGTTGATGTTATCAAAAGTAACCAGCTTCACCTCATCAATAGCCACATAATCATTCCCTACTATAAAACCGGGAGCCCTGCGAGACTTATCATAGAACATCTTTGTTCTGGTGATTTTACCTCCATCAGTAAGAAGGCCATACTTGCTTACATTGCCAAAAACGTAGGATTTTCCAGTTCCCTTTGGCGCAAGTTCTAGAAGATTTAGACGTTTCTCCACAAAAGGAAGTAGACGAGCAAGCATAGCAAGTTTCTCATCGTCATCCTTGTATCCTTGTGCATTGTAGTCAATTGCTCCAAGCACAACATCAATCCAATCGCGAATATTAAACTCCGCACGTGCATCCTTAAAGAAATCAATGTCTGCAATATAAGGGCAGAAATTGGTAAATCCTGTCATCTTAATTTTTCCCTGGATCTTCGGTTTAACAGTGTCATCAGGCACGCGATATCCAAGCTCAATCACACCCCATGTTTCCTGCCCATTCGTCAGTTCATCCTTATAAATCTCCCAGATGTGAGGCTCAATAATCGTCTCCTTATTCGATAGACCAAATGTAGGAAGTGAAAACGAAATGTCACCCGTTTTGATATCGATATCAATACCAACCTTTGTGAGAATCTTTACTCGCTCATTTTCGTAGATGATACGATTCTTTATACTGATCCATTCTTCTTTTCTAGGAAGATACGTCTGAATGAATTGGGTAACTTCCTCAATATCATAATTACCCTCATCATCTTCAAATTTCTTCAAGACCCAATCTCTAAGGAAGGATGGTAAGCCAAGAGAAGAGAAAAAATTGCTTTTCTTCAAATCTTTATATACTACCATCTCATCAAAGCATTCTCTGAGTTTGCTTTCCACAAGAATTCTCCCTCCAATCAAAACAGGTTTCTTTCTTTTTGGCCTTCCTTCTTAATAACGAAAGGCAATTTTTCTGCAATTGCATTATCTCCAGAAAAAACATCCGCATAATATGTTCCCTGTTTCTTAAAGTCAGGAATATCGACCCGATAACAATTATTACCAATGTCTGTTGCAGGATAAAATGTTCCATTGACGGAGAGACTTACATTCTGCAGACCTACAGTAGCAAATATCTTCAATGCCGCTTTCTTTCGGAAGCTCACTTCGATCTCTGGGATATCTCCAATGACAAAATCAACACTATCGACTGGCATCAATGCAATTTCAGGTTTTTCTGCCATATAGGTCAATTCTATGATCGGCACACATAATTCCTCTAGTGTAGCTCCACCATGCACCTCAACATTTGCCTTCCGCCCACCTTTAAAACGGTCATAATTTGCCAGTGCCCAGAAGTCGCCTGCATCTGCTGCAAAGTCAGGTTTTTCATCAATATCGCTCTTCGGACAGCATCTTCCAGAATGCTGTCCTTTTTCTGCCATTTCCCACACATTTTCTGTGTCATGAAGAACAGCAAGCCTACTTGCACCGTGGTCAGCAATCATAAATACACGCTGCAATGGACCCTCAGACAAATCATCCTTGATTTTTACAAGAACATCCCTAATAACTTCCAATTCCATGATAAGATGGATCGGAAGTTTCGAATTCCTATAAAAGTCAAAATCATACTTTCCGTTATGTTTTATGTCATCAATATCCTTAATTGATACAGTCTGGTACTTGGCATCAGCAAATAACTCTAAAAATTCTTTATTGCGACTCGTGATAGTGGGCAATTCAGCGGCACAAACCTTTACATCTGCAATCAGATTTAATTTTCTGCAGACTGCAAGGATATACCCAAGATACTCCACTCCCATAGCGTCCATGAAGTAGAGTTGCGCGTCTTTTTTATTAAGACTTTCAATCACCGATGTTCTCGGAGACAGAATATAATTGTATTCGCGTTTCTCTGCCTGCTCCTTAACCTCCGCTTCAAATTCAGGAAGAACTTTGTTGATAACTTTCTGATACTTGTAGTCCTGAAAATACTGATCCAATAGGACATTTCCAAAACGATAGGGAAGCAGGTATTGATACAATGCCGGATAAACTTTCGACAGAATATCCATTAATTCATTCCGATCCAGTTGTAAGCCATATTGGTCAAGAAAAGCAAATATTGTCTCCTGTTCCTTTAGCGTGTTATCTGTTAAGTAGTAGATAGTATTGATACCTTTGCTGAACACTACTTTGCAGTATGACTTCAATTCCGAACTAGGATTACCCATTTGCTGCAAAATTACCTTTCTGGACTCATAGCACTCCCAGAAGTCATTATCATTGATAGACTTGTCTAAAATACAGCGATAGACTTGCTTCTTGAAATCGTTTATTCCGTTTGCCTTTCGAGCGGCAACAGTCATACACCAGTTATTTTTAGCACCATACAGCTTCAATGCAATGAAATACAACCATTTTCGATCTGCAGAAAAGTTTGCATAATTAGAGAATACATGCTCGAGCATATTGTGGCTACCAAATTCGTCGTCGATAACATCTGCCCACCTGGACTTGTTCTCAAACAACTTCATTGCATAGCACCATTGTGTCGCCGTCCCAATCTCCTTGGGCAGCAACCTGGTAGAATCGTCTTTAAGCACAAGCGCATCATAGGCATTTTGAATGCTGGTAATGTTATATAGAGAGTGCGGAAATGCCTCCTTGCTCTTTCCAGTCACTACATACATAACGTCAGCAGATCTTGCCTCTATCAGTGCAGCAAAATTATCTATTCCCTTGATGACCTCGTGTTTTTGGGACAGCGGAATGGAAGGATCTGTAAAAACAATGTCGGGTATCTTCTTCTCGCTGTTCTCTACCACAACTATCCTGCGAGCAATTCTTTGTTCAGAAAGAGGCAAATATCTTCTACACTGATATGTAATAAAGACAACATGGCCTTTTATTGACATGCTGAGCAGTTTGCGCAAAAAACGTTGGAGTTCCTGCTCTCCATCCAGTTTCAAATAAGAAGTTACTCCCGTTACGATCAACACACCATCCAAAGTTGCCAGATCGTTTAAGAGCTCCTCATATCGAGGCATTTCATCCGGAACACAATATTTTGATGCAGGAATCAGCTCATTCTTTCCAACATCATAATGTTGCACAAGTTCCGCCTTATCAGCTTCATTCTGCACATCTACAATAATAGGTAATCCCTCGTCTCTGGAGAGATACCTGTCTATTTTATTTATATACTGATTTAGGCTCATTCCCTGCCTCCTCAGTTCTCCTTAATAATCTCCATACCAATAATCATATTATCCTTTATGAGCTCTTTCAGATAGCGCTTGACATCGCTTACATCCATACAATCTATTTTCTCAAGTGCCCGTGTGCAGCCCTCACGAACATATTTATCCTCTGCCATTTGCTCCAACTTTTTATCGACTTCCGGAAGTCCAAACCACTCATATGGTTCAGAAGAAATCCTGCTGTTTAAGAAAGCTTTCACTTCATCAATGTCTGTCAGCATAACAGCATAAGATTTGATAATAGACTCACGGAAAATCCGATCAAGGGCACTCTGATCATCCATCAATTTATAGAATTTGGCATTTTCTAGATAGGTAATTGCCTTCTCTATAGAAGAAGCATCCGGATGATTTTTATTCACCGCTCCAAAGGCTGCACGTGCAGTTTGAACCTCTTGATCAGGTATCAGACAAAGAATCGGCATCAGATGTTCTTTCGACCACTGCTTCGGCGAAGTCGATCCAGTCTTGTCCTTCCAAAGCTTTTTAAGACGCTCGTTTCCCAGAGAATTGCGATAATCTTTTGCCTTTGAATCGATCAGATTCATATACTCGGTTTTATCATATGTAAACGTACCAACCGGAATCATCTGGTAAAAAGCACGCACTTCCTCATCAGAAAGACCATCAATATAATATGCACAAACCATCTTGAAAAGTTCTACCTGATTACTGTAAAACACATTAAATTCATCTGCATGCGCCGTCAGCATATCCAGAAATTTCTGTTTCTGTGAATCCAGAATCGTTCCAGCCTTTTTTATAGCATGCAGCATTTCGAGGAACGGAGCAACATTTCCCAGATAGTTTTTTGCTGCCGCATATGAAATACGGATAAGGCTACATTTATCACACCACTCGCGGATAGTGCTGGGAAAGGACACATTCTTTGAGATGACCTTATTGCTCTCTGCGATAATTCGATATTCTAAAGTAACTTCACGGATCTTCTGCTGGGCAGTCTCAACATTCCATACCCAGTTTGCTGCGTCTGCATCAAACTTAGAGCGAAGGACATTGATGTACTGTCCATTGTCACCGATCTCATCTGCCAAGGATACAAGCTCTCCTCCATCAAACTCCTGTACATAAGCGCGCATTCCTGCGTTACAGTTTTCTTTGGTGAACAGAGCACGAAGATCTTCTTTAGCATCCGGGTTTTGGCTACTAATTTCGCCAATGGTACGAGCAATGTCGCTGTCGGTCTTAGACTTGCCCATATTATTACTGTTGGCAATTCCACAATAACAGTCAATCAGTTCTTCCAATAAGGCGCAGTCAGTCTTCGTTTCCATTGAAAATAGCACTGACTTGATTGTCCAGATCGGGAACGAGAGTTCTTTCATCTTATTCCGGATACGCCCCCTTGTCTGCTCAACAGAAGTGCAGAAATTCAAAGGGATACCGAACACATACGCGGTAGTCTCGTTAAACGATTTCTCCGCATCTGTCATCTCTACGATATATTTATCTTTATATCGTGGATTTGGTGTGATCTGCAAAGAGATGATTTCATTCACCATCTCCTTGAGCTTGTTTAAATTCAAGACATCGTTGGTGAGACCGTCACTCCAGCTGTATAAACCGTTCGTGTATTCTTTCAAAACAAATCCCATAATGAAAGCCGTCATATTGCACGGCATGAAACCATAGGGTTTTGCCTTCAACATGTCATAAATTGCACGTATAGATACCCGACCGGACTCTTTATCAAACGCATTGCGGATCAACTGATCAACTTCAATCTTGATCTGCGATATAAGTAGATTTGGATGCGTCTTCCAATACTCTGGATCATTCCATGCTTCTTTGAGGGCAGTTTCCAACTTTGTATTGACGTTAATAGAAGAGAATGCCTGACGGGTAGTCCTTGTTGCGCCGCATTCAACACCAAGTTTCAATGACGATGGCGTATACATAGTAGGCAAAACATTGTATGCCGACTCCAAACAGCGCTGAAACTTATCCTTGTTAACAGTTTGCAGTACCGAAAACAGCACATCCATGGTAGTAGCCCGTTCACCATCCGGTTTTTTCTCCGTAAATACAATGAATTCTCCGGAGGAAATCCTATTCTTCCACTTCTTCAGAGCGTCCTTCGCATTGTTTGAATATTGAGTAGAGAGAGCTCCGTCTTTACCCTGCTGATACATGGCATTTGCCATCTCATTACGATACTGCTCATATCCGTCCATTCCGAATGGCGTAGTAGTTGCATCAATAAACACCACGTGATAGTTGCCATCTTCCAGTGCCTCTTTTATTTTTTTAGAGATAAGAGATGCTTCCTTATCATCCTTAGCGAAGCAGACAACTGCCGGAATTTTGTTTTCCAACTCAGCCTCACTGTTACGAAATGCTCGAATTGCCTGATCAAAGTCGCTTACGGACACATATCGCAGCTCATAGCGCAACTTCAG
>CACXBN010000066.1 GCA_902765885.1 uncultured Ruminococcus sp.
GTACTCTTGGATCAATATCAAACACTAAGTTCTCCCTGAATACCGTAGATATCGGCCGTGCCCAGATTGCGATGCATTCATGTTATGAAACAGCAGGAACATATGATACGGGTTATATGATCGAGGCATCTCAAAAGTTCTTTGAATCCAGAATCAATATTTGCGATAACGGATATTATATATGCTGAAATAATAATCTCCCATGATTTGCTGCAATTTAAGCAAATTATGGGAGATTTTTGCTGTTTTTGCTATATGTCACATAAAACAGAAACACATATATTTTGACTCACATGAAAAGTTTCTCTTTTTGCTTTTCATGTCTGACAAACCACAGGACCAGCGCAGTTCCCAGCACACCGCATGCTATGAGTTCGCCAAATCCGACTGTTGCCGCAAAATAGAAATACAGATTCCATCCTCCCACTCCCTGAAGGATAAGGACGATGGGAATTATAAGAGCATTGGAAATAATCGTAGGAACCGCAGCAATATACGGTATTTTTCTTATCAGATATGCAATAACCGCTCCTATGATCGTTGCAATCGATCCGAATATAATATCCGGCAGACTCGCCCCGAATATAAGGTTGGAGATCATGCAGCCAATCGCAACTCCGGGAATTGCCGCAGAGAGCCTCGGATATTCTGATCTGAACAGCTCCGGAAGACAGGCCGAATGCCGCGGATACAGCGCATACAAAGCCGCGATTACAGCGCTTCTGGTTATGTATTTTGTCCTTTTATCGAATATTTTTTTGCCACAATTACTTTTCAAATTGAATTTCTATAATATCACCGATACCGAAACTCATTTTTTCATAGAACTTAAAAACATAATCCCTATGACCGTTGCCACCGGTCATATACATGTACCCCGATACATCTTCTCCGTTGTATGATATTTTGAGCATTTTGTGTATCTCACCCATGAGATTTTCATCTGCCGAAATATCCGATGACTCCGTAATATTCGGAATATCTCTCATTGCAAGAAGCTTTAATACCGTTTCCGTTATGACGTCCTGCACTTCCGACGGCTCCGGCCTTAGTGCAGGATATGTTATTATTCTCAAGAGGTCATCAGAAAGGCTGAGGTAAACATACTCATTTTCCGAAACAGGGGCAAAATCTCTGCCTTCAAACACTGTATCCGTGCCGATATTCATATCGTTCGTAACTGTCAGTGTAATATTGATGATGTCATCCGCTACTGTCTCCGAGAATTTGAACCTCGTCAGAAAATTCTGATCGACATTTTCTTTTTCCGAATTAAGAAGCTTTACTGTTTTGTCATCGGTTCTGAACGACGATGTTCTAGTGTTGTTGTCGTAAATAACGCTTCCGAATGCCGTGAGTTCCTTGAAAATAATTACCGTCTCACCGTTGATGTTGTATCCGTTTACGACATGTCCGGCAACTTTTGTCACGATATCGGTGTACAGGATATCGTCAGCAGGCATTCCTATGGGTTCACTCAGGGGATCTTTCGAATATTCCGGATAAGAGTATGGATACTGAACCTTGCCGTCTTTCACCGGCCTTTCAATATGCAGTTCCCTTTCTTCGGGATACCACAGCACCCAGAAGCCGTATGCTCTGAGATCTTCAGCGACAATCACCATGTTTCCGTCCACATTATAAGACCTTATCTGATGTCCGTCTATATAGGTCTCGATGTCAGTGTATAACGTATGGTTTATAACATCACCTATTTTATGTTCTTCCGCAGAAATGCCGAATGACATCAAAGATGCCACCATGGAAACCACAATGATCATTCCGATGATTCCGAATGTTTTTCTGAACTTCATGTCGCTGTACCTCCATATGATTATCAGTTTTTAAGAGACTGCATGGGAGCCGGAATTCTTCCGCCCCTGTCAATGAATTTTTCAGAACTCCTGTCGTTGTGCAGTTTCATGATCGGTCCTGATCCGAAAAGTCCTCCGAATTCAAGTTCTTCTCCGGCCTTACGACCTATTGCGGGTATAACTCTGACAGCCGTAGTCTTGCTGTTTACCATTCCTATCGCCGCCTCGTCTGCTATAATGGCGGATATCGTTGACGGAGTCGTATCTCCTGGTATGACTATCATGTCAAGGCCGACTGAACAAACCGCAGTCATGGCTTCGAGCTTTTCAATCGAAAGCGCCTCTGCCCTTGCCGCATCTATCATTCCGGCATCTTCAGACACGGGGATGAACGCTCCAGAGAGTCCGCCAACATGTGACGATGCCATGACACCGCCCTTTTTAACGGCATCATTAAGCAGAGCAAGGGCTGCAGTCGTTCCATGTGCGCCGCAGATCTCGATTCCCATTTCCTCAATTATATGAGCCACAGAATCTCCCACAGCCGGTGTCGGCGCAA
>CACXBN010000067.1 GCA_902765885.1 uncultured Ruminococcus sp.
AGCGCCGCTCTTAAGATCGGAAATTGCATTTTTGATCTTCGGAACCACAGACAGGGTCTGGTAAATTGCTCTGAGATCACGTCCTCCGGCTGTTCCGTATGTCACTCGCGTTATAAGCCTTTCAAGGTCAAGCACCGGAGAAAGATATTCCCTCAGCTCTTCGCGCAGCATAAAATTGTCGCACAGTTCTTCTACTGCCAAGTGCCTGCCGACTATGGCGTTGATGTTTGTGAGAGGATGTTCGATCCACTGTCTGAGAAGCCTTGCACCCATTGAAGTTTTGGTCTTGTCGAGTACCCAGAGAAGGGAACCTCTTTTTTCCTTTGTAAGCATGGTTTCGCAAAGTTCAAGGTTCCGTCTTGTCGAGACATCCATTTCAAGAAACTGAGATGACTCGTAAATGGTCAGATCCTTTATATAGGAAATATCTGTCATCTGAGTGTCTTTTATGTACTTGAGCGCGGCGCCGACTGCGTACAGAGCAGCTCTCGGGTGGCCTGACGTCATGCTCTCGTCGAACTGTTCTTCAGTCCTTCTGACAGCATCTTCGGTAAAAAATCCAACCGCATTGTCGGATGACAGAGCACCGAGTCTCTCTTTTATGTATTCCGTGACTTTGGGGAATGTTTTAGCCGGGAAATTCGTAATCACCTCTCTCGGGAGATATGTGGACAGCTCATTTATGATGTCGTCTTCCGGAGATTCTCCGCTGAATGCCGTTGCGGTGATGAGAGCCGTCGAAATGTCAGTGAAGCACATTCCGATATATCCGTCAGAATAATATATGGTAGCGAGGTAATTGTTGGATTCGTCGCTGAGCAGTTTTCCCTCTATGAGAGTTCCGGGAGTTATGATCCTTACGACTTCGCGCTTGACCAGATTTTTTGCAAGTTTCGGGTCTTCGACCTGTTCGCAGATTGCAACCTTGTATCCCTTTTCGATAAGTCTGGAGATATATTCTTCGCTTGCATGGTAGGGCACCCCGCACATCGGGGCTCTTTCATCCTCTCCGCAGTCTCTGCCGGTTAGCTGGAGATCAAGTTCTTTCGAAACCAGTTTGGCATCGTCAAAGAACATCTCGTAGAAATCACCGAGACGATAGAAAAGTATGAAACCCTCGTATTGCTTTTTTGTTTCCAGATACTGGAGCATCATCGGAGACAATTTGGATCACTCTCCCCCTGAAAAAACTGAATGGATGATCAATGTGAATGTCCGCAGTCGCTGTGGCAGCTTGAGCAGTCATGTGCACAGGGACGCGAACCCGTTATGACGAACTGAAGTTCGGCATTTATCTCTGCTGTAAGTTTGTCGAAATCTTCTTTAGCATCTGCATAGGAAGAGTAGACAGGGTGATCCATGATAGTGTCATAGATGTTGTCTATGTTTTTGTTGATTGCCTTGGCTGCTTCCGGATCTCCGCCTTTTCTGTAGTTTTCTGAAAGTTCGTCCTGCAGATCATTATACTGTTCGATAAGTGAATTGAGATCTTCGCTGTGTTCATATTCATCTATTGCGCTGAGGAGCGAGAGATGTCTCTGGTCTGCTTTCACAAGCTCTCCGAGCTTTTTGATCAGCTCCTTCATTTCAGGCGTGAGTATTTCTTCGTTGCGTGCGTGTATATGTTCGTGCATTATATCTATAATCCTTTCGGTTAAATGATTTCCGCTTCAAAGCTGAATGTCGAAACATCCTTGATTCTGACATTTGCGAATGTGCCGATGAGTTTTTCGTGGTTTTCCGGTTTCGGGAAATGGACCGGCCTTACCGTGTCGCCTTTTCCGGTGAGTTTTGTGCTGTCGTTTTTGCTCTCTCCCTCAATCAGTATTCTCATGGTTCTGCCGAGGAAACGCTCGTTTCTTTCGTTTGATATCTCGGTCTCCAGTTCGAGCAGTCTCTTCATTCTTTCGGCAGAGATCTCACGAGGAATCTGGCCGTCCATTTTTGCTGCAGGCGTTCCCGTGCGCGGAGAATAAATGAATGGAAACACCATGTCATACCTGACTTTTTTCATTATGTCAAGCGTGTCTTCAAAATCTTCCTCCGTCTCCCCCGGAAATCCTACGATTATGTCGGAAGTCAGGGAAATGTCCGGAACGAGGGATTTGAGCTTTTCTATTTTTTCAAGATATGCGTCTCGTGTATATTTCCTGTTCATCAGTTTAAGGATCCTGTCTGAGCCGGACTGGATCGGGAGATGAAGATGTTTTACGATTTTCTCCTCTTCGGCTATTGCCTCGAAAAGCCTGTCTGATGCGTCTTTCGGATGCGATGTCATGAATCTCAGCCTGAAATCACCGTCAAGGGCACATATTTTGTGCATAAGTTCAGCTATATCCATGCCCCCGTCATATGAATTTACATTCTGTCCGAGAAGCGTGATGTCTTTTGCCCCTCTTTCAATGAGCTGCTTGGCTTCCTCAATAACAGCTTCGGCAGACCTGCTTCTTTCTCTCCCCCTCACGTATGGCACTATGCAGTATGAACAGAAATTATTGCAGCCGTACATTATAGAAAGCCATGCTATATGGGACTGGGAAGGCAGGGAAGGCATTCCCTCGTTTATCTCCCAGTTTTCGCTCATCACAAAGCTGCGTTTTCCCTTTTTCAGTGCCGAATACACAAGTCTCGGAACAGACTGTATTGCACCGGTGTCAAAAGTAAATGACACATATGGATAGCTGTTTTTGAGTTTGTCTGCTCTTGCCTTCTGTGTGACCATACATCCGCCAACGCCTATTATGGTTTCGGGCTTTGAGTCTTTTATGTGCTTATACTGACCTATTATCGAAAGCGCTTTCTTTTCCGCATGCTCTCTGACGGCACATGTGTTCACGAGAATAAGATCGGCATCTTCGGGTTTTTCCGCACGCTCATATCCCATCGTGCAGCACATTCCGGCCAGTTTTTCGCTGTCTGCCACATTTTGCTGACAGCCGAATGTCTGAATGTAAAATTTTGGTGCCTTTTCTCCTGAAAGGCCTGACGAGGCAAGATCTGCCGCCACACGGTCGGCATATGACATTTCCTCAGCAGTGCTTTCATCGGTGAATTTCGGCTTTATAATGTATTCATCACGCATGATCGGTGGAATCTGCCTTTCAAATCATTGTTACTTGGACATGCGATCCGTTTTGTAGCTTCCTGATGTGAGTGTGAAATCACATGTGCCTCCGATTCCCGGAGTAAGTATGACGCGCCCGTCATCCGTAACCATTACGGCCTCAAAATCAAAGGAGGACGATTCATAAAAAGCTTTGGCTTTTTCTTCTCCCATTATGAGAAGAACAGATGACAGCGCATCCGCCACGGGGCCGTTAGAGGTGATGACGGCAACGCTGTGAAGTCCGGAATCGGATGGGTAGCCGGTCGACAGATCTATTGTTTCATGGTATTTCTGGTCTGCAAATTCAAATTGTCCCATGTAGTCTCCGCACACGGAGACAAACCCGGATGATGTTTTAATGTTGCCGAGAGTTTTCTTTGTGTCAAGGGGATCACAGAGTGCCAGCACATAATTGTCGTTCCCCGGACGGTCGCCGTACACTCCTGCCGTTGCTCCGTATGACACTACCGCGTATTTCACGTCTGTTTTGCTTAAATACTCAAGAGCCGACTGCACGGCAAGACCTTCTATTATACCGCCAAAGTCCATTTTTGCTATCTTGTCGAGTTTCTGGATGGTTGATCCGCTGACTTTGAATTTATCCCTGCCCGTATGAGTCTGGGCATATGATATGTCGGATTTTGACGGAACCGAGCTGCTTCCGTTTTCCCATAGTTCGAGCAGAGCTCCTGCCGTATAGTCAAACACCCCGCCTGTACTTTCGGTTATTCTCTGTGAGGTTTCTATGGCAGAAAGAAGAGCAGCATCTGCTCCGACAAGCGCATTAATTTCTGAATTGAGGCGGTCTGTGCTGCTTACAAGATCGGTCACAAGGTCAGATATGGCGGAAGCACATCCGCTTGCGATTTCATCAAGATGTGACTTGTCCCCGCCCGATGGCAGCTTAAGTGTAAGATATACATCGTTTATCATGTATGTATAGTCGGAATAGCTTACTGCGCCTGAGCATCCCGTGAGAAGCACACAGGAAAAAACAAACGCTAAAGCGAGAACCGAGGCAAGTAATTTTATTGTAGATTTTCTGTTCATCATATTGCAGTCTCCAAATTATGTTAAAGCGGAATTATATCGCTTCATTGTCTTTTTGTTAATGGCAATTATCTATGAAATTATACCACAAACGAGTGTCCTCCTTCAATGTTTTTTTGGTATTTACAGGCATATTTGCGAGCATGTGAGAGCTCTCATCTCACTCGATTGAAATTGAAATATATTTTTGAATGGGCGATGCCTGTTTCGAATGGTACAAACCTCAAAACACAGGGCAGTGAAAGATGTGACATACGTTCCAAAATGAACATCATAACCATTAAAGTATTGCCTGCACTTTAAAAATGTGATAAAATACCCATGTTAAAACCACATAAATACACAACAGTATTTGTTTATCAAAGGAGGGGTTTCATGAACAACAGACCCAATGGACGGAAACAAAATATTACCGGAACCGCAAAGAAAACCGAAAAGAAAGGAAGCGGTCTCGGGATCGGACCTGTCGGCAAATCTGATGCATATCAGGGCAGAACAGGCTCTTCATCATCTTCTTCAGGTATGAGCCGTGCGACCACGAGGGCAATTGGCGGTGGCAGCACTGTAATAATCATTATAGCGGTAATCCTGTTCGCGGTGTTCGGAAAAAATCTTTTCGGAAACGGAACAACCGTACCGACCAATCCGGGAACCAACCAGACTCCCGCAACCCAGCAGGGCAGTGATACGACGTCAACTCCCGGAGGCTCTATACTCCAGGGACTGTCGGGACTGTTCACCGGATACACCGGAGCAACGGGAACTTCATCCGCCTCGTCGTCTAATGGATGGTCATCCGCGGCATCCTCCAACACCAACACTTTGAACAGTACAGTGGCATCTTCCGCAAGAGCCAAATACACAAAGATAAACGGAAACGGAAATGACCATGTAACGATTATGGTATACATGTGCGGCACAGACCTCGAATCCAAGAGCGGCATGGCTACATCAGACCTTACGGAAATGGCATCTGCCACTCTGTCCGGAGACGTTGATATCATCGTGTACACCGGCGGATGCAAAAAATGGCAGAACAATATAGTTTCAAATACATATAACCAGATATACAAGATAGAAAAAGGCGGTCTCCGCACACTGGTTTCGAATGACGGAAACGCCTCAATGACGAATCCGACAACTCTTACAAACTTCATCAATTACTGTACAAAGAATTACCCGGCAAACAGAAATATCCTTATTTTCTGGGATCACGGCGGCGGATCGATTTCCGGATACGGATACGATGAAAAGAACTCTTCCACAGGCTCGATGAGCCTTGCAGGAATCAATACGGCTCTCAAGAACGCCGGAACAAAATTTGATATCATAGGCTTCGACGCATGCCTGATGGCAACGCTTGAAAACGGTCTGATGCTTGAGAATTACGCCGATTACCTCATAGCATCTGAAGAAACTGAACCCGGTGTAGGCTGGTACTATACCGACTGGGTAACGGCTCTTTCAAAAAATCCTTCACTTTCTTCACTTGAAATCGGCAAGAATATAGTTGACGACTTTGTCTCCACATGTGCAAGACAGTGCAGAGGACAGAAAACGACTCTCTCTGTCGTAGACCTTGCGGAACTCGGCGCAACGGTACCTGCTAAATTCAGCGACTTTGCAAAAGATACCTCCGGAATGATCAATAACGGGGAATACAAGGCTGTTGCCGATGCAAGAGCATCCGCAAGAGAATTCGCTCCCGAAAGCAGAATCGATCAGGTTGACCTTGTACATCTTGCAAACAATATCGGAACGACAGAATCAAAGGCACTCGCAAAAGCGCTTTTGAACTGTGTGAAATACAACAAGACATCCACAAACATGACCAATGCGTACGGTATTGCGATCTACTTCCCATACAGCAACAAGAATACCGTAAACAATGCAGTAAGAACATATGAAGCGCTCGGAATGGACAGCGACTATACACAGTGCCTGCGTTCGTTCGCCAGCCTTGGCCTCGCCGGATCAAGTGCCTCATCTTCTTCTCCTCTTGACTCTCTGCTCGGAAGTTTTTCCGGCTCATCGGCTCTGTCTTCCAGCGGAGTGTCTGACCTTATAGGGTCACTTCTCGGTGATTCGTCGTTCTCCTCGTTCTTCGGACGCGGACTCAGCACAGACAACATGGTTTCGTACATCACTGACAATCAGCTCGATTCCTCAAAGCTCACATGGACAAAAGAGGGCAGCAACTATGTTCTTAAGATGTCGGAAGAACAGTGGAGCCTCGTGCACGATCTTACTCTGAATGTGTTCCTTGACGACGGAGAGGGCTTCATTGATCTTGGATTGGATAATGTTTATCAATTTACGGATTCAGGTGATCTCATAGGCTCATACAACGGCGCATGGCTTACGATTGACGGACAGACGATACCGTATTACTTCATGGATCAGACATCAGACGGAGACGTTTGGGCAATTACCGGAAGAGTGCCGATTCTTCTGAACGGAGACCATGCGGAGCTTATTATCGTGTTCGACAATGAAAACGAAAACGGATACATCGCAGGCGCCAGATATATTTATGAAGACGGCGAGACGGATACCGTGGCCAAGGGCATTAATGAGCTGACGGTGGGAGATGAAATAGAATTCGTATGCGACTACTATACATATTCGGGTGAATATGTCGACAGCTATATCTTGGGTGACGGAATCGTATACACCGGAAATCATGAAATCAGTGATATGTATGTTGACGGTGGCGAATGCGTCGCAACATATGTGTTCACGGACATGTACGGTGCAGAACATTGGACCGAAGAAATCCCTGACTGATTTGCTACTGAAATATATCCTGAATGACATAAGACAAAAAGCAATGTGGCTTCCAAACGGTTGTTTTGGAGGCCGCACTGCTTTTTTAAAGAAAAAAAGCATTTCACATGCTGCCATGCAAAATGCTTTTTTTATGCGGAAGACGGGACTTGAACCCGTACGGTTGCCCACACGCCCCTCAAACGTGCGCGTCTGCCTGTTCCGCCACTTCCGCAATCTCGGTTTCCCGTCGACGATGCAAATTATACACCGATAAGAGTGTGTTTGTCAATAGTTTTTTTTATGAATTTTCAAAAAAGACTGGCGAGCGCACACACCTGTCACTTGCGCGTGACTTGACAGACTTAATGCAAGTTTAGAAAAGTAAATGCAAGTTCGGAAAAAATAATTGCAATAAGTCTGTCAAGGCTCTAAAAT
>CACXBN010000068.1 GCA_902765885.1 uncultured Ruminococcus sp.
GGACATGGTACCGGGTACCTTGAGGTGGAGAATATGTACAGGTGGTGGGACATACACCGGTGGATAAGATATTGGAGAAAGATGGTTTCATCTCCACGGACGTTTTTTCAACGACGTCTACCGGCTATCAGATCGGGGAGTCGGCCATGATTGTCATAGATTCAAAGACAAAAGAGTATACCAAAATCAGTGTCCCTGGGAAAAGGACAAGCGACGATACAATGATTGGACTGCATCAGGCAGTGTCTATCCAAAAGGGTAATATGCAAATGGAAGAAGATCCCGACATGCCGGCAAAAGCAATGCGTGCACGAGGAAGTCAGGAAAATGATTCTGAACAGGGTTTGCTCGGAGAGTAGGATAAAGAAAAAGAGAGCGGCAATGACGAAAACTCTCAAAACTACCAAATGGAGATTGTCTTTCAGACTCATTCTGTATCCTCTTTCTGTTTCAGCCGATAAGTCCGGTTACGATTGCCACCCATGGGCTCAACCTCTGCCATGTTAGCAAGAATAACACGAGTACGTTCAGGACTAACTCCGATTGCTTCAGCTATATCAACAGTTTTTGCGTCACCCTTTCTATCAAGATAAGCCACTATTTCATCTATATGATTCTGCGTTTTTGAAGTTCTTCCTTTATCGTTTGTTTTTATCGTTTGTTTTTTATCGTTTGTTTTTATCGTTTGCTTTTTTTCAAACGATAAAATGAGAGTTGTTCGTCCTGGACCGAAACTCTCATGAATTTCCGGTCTTACAAGTCCTTCGTCTGCCCATGCGTTGAGGATATCCGGTACACCACTTCCTGCACGTTCGCCGATATCAATCAGGTTAAACATCTTCATCAGACCTTTATTTCGTGGATCGGACACGCCGCCGAGAATATATTGCTCCTTGCCAACGCGGATATATCCGGGGTTTTCAAGTGTGAGCTTATGATCCTCCAATTTGATCACAACACCTCGCGGTTCGTAAAAGTCGGCGTTCATCAGACAGTTGGCCAATGCCTCACGAAGAGCCTTATGGATCGGGGTGTCGTCGATTCTCGTTCCTCCCACCATCTTGAAAGGAACCTTCACTTCCTTAATGATCTTGTTATACACCCGAAAATAAAAGTCGCACACATTACCTGACCATTCACCGGAGCTTGACTGCAGGCGGTCAGTCCAGCGGATCGTAGGATCAAGTATTTCCCTGTAATCAAGGAAATATTCCGGATACTGTTGGACGATATTATACTCATCGCCGAACATAAGGAGACCGGCTCCAGTCGGGTGATACTTTCCGTCCTGCTGCGAAATAGCAGCTGCGCCGATACTCCTTAGAAATTCATCATCAGAAAGGCGCTCAAAGGGATGCCCTGTCTTTATGGAATTGTGGCGGTTACGGTAGCCGTGTACCGTTTCCATATTCAGGTATTCCATGGGAATATCTTCAAGGATGGCCATGTCCATGGTTTCATCCGTCTGATCTCGGAGCATTGCTTTCACTTGCTGCCGTGTGCATTTGAAGTCGCCCTCATGGTTCCGGCGATAGGTATACCCGAAAATGTCGTTGTTAAGATAGACCGGCCGATTCTGTCTCGGAGCCATAGGAACACGGATGACGATAACCCAGCCGTCCTGGTACCGGAATGTTTCTACATTTTCATCTGAAAGCAGGTTGATACTGACTTTCTTCGTGTCATGAATTGTGCTCCAGAAGTTTTTGAGAAGTTTGTTCACATCCCGCTTTTGCAGTCCCGCTACATACCACGAGCCATCATGACGCTCACCAACGCCGAGAATGATCACTCCGCCCCTGCAGTTTGCAAAAGCAGAATAAGTATCCCACAGGCTGTTGGGGAGGCCGACTGTGGCATTCTTTACTTCCCGGCGGTTATCCTCCATGTATTCGTCAAATTTATGGATGTCGAATACTTCCTGTTCCATGATATCCTTCATAGGAATGTTCCTTTCTGCTTTACAATGTGATTCATCTCCGAATTCGCTACACAGTGTCGCTAATTTGCAATCGCCGATCAGCGGGCTCCAGAGCACACTCCAGTTTGTGAAGCATGGTAAAGGAAAGCACCACCCGGTTGTACTCGGATGCATTGATGACACCCCGCACGAAATCGGCAATGTTCCATATCTCTTTTACATATATTCCATAAGTACCATAATTGTACCCCATAGTGTTTTTACAAGGGGCCTTATCTTTATCACGTGATAAGGTCAGTATAAGCCGGTCTGTACAGGAGATTCAATAAAAAAATGGCTTCCGAATATAGCGCGTCATACTGTTGCGCGGCCTTCAGGAATCTTTTTTGCTTGCTATGATTCGGTTCATGAGATATAATAAAATATCGTGGGTCAATAGGTAAAAATCCCAGTTTTGTTCGGAGTA
>CACXBN010000069.1 GCA_902765885.1 uncultured Ruminococcus sp.
CATCCCGGCCACCTGCCCTCTCGTTACGGGGCTGGTGTAGTTCTTCTGAAGCTCTTCGGGAACGAGGCCCGCCTCTATCCCGGCTTCTACTTCCTCTTTTGCCCATGACGAGGGCTCGTCCGCGTTCACCATGACTGTAATTCCGAGAAGCATGGTCACGCAGAGGATGAGGGAAAGGATCTTTTTCATCGTTTTTTCTCCTGTGTGCTGAAATATGGATCTCTGCCGTATCAAGTATACCACAACGCCTTCAAAAAAAGAATACAGTTGTCGTTGTTTTTCTGTTTCCGGGCGAAAAAAGGCCGGCAGATTTTCGTTCTGCCGGACCTTCCGTATTCACTTTGCCTTATTTCTTCAGGGCGTTGAGTGCTCTGTAGGTGATGAGGATTGCCTGTTCTGTAGTCAGATCTCCACCGGGATTAAATCTGGTTGAAGAGACACCGTTGATGATACCGACAGTGCTCGGCCATCCGAGTTCGGCATTCACCCATGCATAGTTATCGGTTATATCTTCAAAGCTATGAGTATAACCTCCGGTTTCTATTCCTACCACTTTAGCAACACGGTTAATCAGAGCAGCTATTTGTGCTCTCTTGAGAGTTCCGTTCGGTGAGAATTTTGATGAACTTGTACCATTGATAATGCCAAGAGCATTTGCAGCATAGACATTGGCATCATTTGTGTCCTCAAATTTACCCTCTTCTATTGTTGCTCCCTTTTCGGCGATTATTGCGTCAACCGACTTCCCCGTTGCTTTTTCGAGAAGTCTTATGAACATTTCGGAAACCTGTCCACGTGTGATAGGAGAAGTCCAGTCTTTCTGAATGTACTCAGGAATAAGACCTTCTTCTATAGCTGCTGTTACTTCAGTAAGCGCCCAGCCGGAAACTCCGCTGAGATTTGCCGACGGAGCAGTATTAGCATTGGTGCCTTCAGTATCAGCAGTTTGATCGGATTCAGCCGGGTCAGCGTTTGGATCCCGTAAAACTACGGTGTTGAGACTTGTATTCGTAGGAGTATCATACTGCGGCGGATTAGGTGCGAGATATTTACCCCAGCATAATCCTCCGGAGTATCCGTCGTCATCATGTACATTTCCGCTTGTACTTGTCCGTGTTTCGCTTGTTGAACTAACTCTCATAAATGCTATGGCGAATTCAGCACCATCATGTATTGCTGCCTGTTTATCAGTTTTTCTGGGATAGAAATTCGACCATGGAATAGCAATTATAGCATCAAAACAGTCATCGCCTACCTGAGAAGGATCAACATTGACTATCGGTTGAATTTCCAGTTCCTGTGCAGCAGTCTGTATACCTATATATTTGGGATCATATATGCCCAGTGATGTAGACCAGTCATCAAATGCGAGGGTCCAGCAATACCAGAATGGATTGTATCCGGCATGTCCCTCATTTTTTGTTGCACCAACAGTAGGGTCTGATACTGAATCTGCAGGCTGGAACCAAAGCTGAACACCGTCTCCATGATGACCATGAGAATGACCATGGATATCGTAGTCTACCGCTTTGATAGCAAAATAAAAGTAATCTTCATCCCATGCAAGATATAAATCTATTGGATTGTCTTCAGGGTTAAAAGTTGTTCTGCCGTTCGGACCTGTACCGCCATGAGTAAACTGAGCTGTATCAGCCCATGTTGACCAATAGTGCCACAGATAGGTGTTTTCCGTTGCTGATGTTATGTTAGTAACAACGGGATCACCCCATGTTTTATCTATGTAAACAAGATTTGGCTGTTCTGATACTTTTTGTGCCTCAACAACTGTACCGAATGATGCGCTGGCAGAAACAGCAAATATCATTATTAGTGATATTATCATGAAGATCAAAAATATTTTTTTCATTATGACCTCCTGTTTTTCGGATTTAAAAATCTGGCATGATATTAATGCCATGCCAGATTTTTTGTTATTGAGTAAAATTAACCTTTGAGAGCTCCAAGGGCTCTGTAAGTGATAAGAATTGCCTGTTCTGTAGTGAGATCTCCACTAGGATTAAATCTTGTGGAAGATACACCGTTAATGATGCCTACAGTGCTCGGCCATCCGAGTTCGCTATTTACCCATGCATAATTGTCTGTGATATCTTCGAAGCTGTGTGTATAGCCTTCAGTTTCAATTCCGACAACTTTTGCAACTCTGTTGATGAGAGCAGCTATCTGAGCTCTCTTGAGAGTTCCGTTTGGTGAGAACTTGGTTGAACTTGTACCGTTGATAATGCCAAGAGCATTTGCAGCATATACATTGGCGTCATTTGTGTCTTCAAATTTGCCTTCTTCTATTGTAGCTCCCTTTTCAGCGATTATAGCATCAACTGTCTTACCGGTTGCTTTTTCGAGAAGTCTGATGAACATTTCGGAAACCTGTCCACGTGTGATAGGAGAAGTCCAGTCTTTCTGAATGTACTCAGGAACAAGACCTTCTTCTATAGCTGCTTTTACTTCAGTGAGAGCCCAGCTGGACACTCCGTCAAGACTAGCGGATGGATTAACATCAACTGAAGTGTCTTCGGATCCAGATTCGCCTGGTTCTGCATTCGGGTCAATAAGCACTACGGTGTTAAGACTCTTATTTGTTGGTTCAGCATATTCGGTAGGATCACTCTGCCAGTATCTACCCCAGCAAAGACCGCCGGCAAGACCCTGGTCATCTTTAATATTACCTTCGGAATCAACGCATGTCTGAGATGTAGCACTTATTCTAAGGAAAGCAATCGCAAATTCTGCTCCGTTATGAACGTTTGCAGCAACATCTGCTTTTCTTAAGTAGAGATTGCTCCACGGAATAGCGATGATTGCATGGAAGCAGTTGTCTCCTACCTGGGTGGGATCGGCGTTAATAATCGGAGGGATTTCAAGTTCCTGTGAAGCCTGGAGTCCTACAGGGTTTGTCGGATCATAGCTGCGCAGACAGGTTGACCAGTCGTCAAAGTCCAGTGACCAGTTGTACCAATAAGGATTGTAATAACCATGGTTGTGGTTCGTTGTAGCACCGATTGTCGGATCGTCTACAGTATCTGCAGGTTGAATCCAGAGCTGAATACCGTCTCCGCGATGGCCTGAGCTGTATCCTCTGATATCATAATCTTCTGCAACGACACCGAAGTAAAAATAGTTGTCGTCCCAGCACATATAAATATCAAACGGATTATCTTCTACAACAAATGATGTTCTGCCGTTCGGGCCTGTACCGCCATGAGTATACTGAGCTGTATCAGCCCATGTTGACCAATAGTGCCACAGATAGGTGTTTTCTGTCGCAGAAGTTACATTAGTTGCAACTGGATCGCCCCAAGATGCATCAATTACATTAAGGTTAGGAGTTGTAGCAACTTTCTGCGCTTCAACAACCGTACCGAAGGCTGCATTTGCAGTAACAGCAAATGTTATCATCATAGCAGCCACTACTAAAATTGTAAGTATTTTTTTCATGATAAAACTCCTTCATAAAAAATATGCTTAATATAATCCAGTCTCCTGAATCCGGAGTCATTATATCATACCGTTTTTTCAAATTAAAGACTATTTTTTAGCACTATTTTTTGCATATTTAATACAATGCGGTATGTATCTGAAATCTTATTAATATTTTGTTAACTTTTACTTTATCTCATTTTGTAGATTTATATTTTTGCTTTGTCATTTTCTGTACAGAGTTAATATTTAGTACTTTTTTTATTAATAATTAATTTTAGTATCCGTATCTTATTCTCTAATTGTAAAACTTTTTTTAACAAAATATGTAAATTCGTTCAAGGTTGTTAATCTGATTCTTCCTTTGTCGTTCTACATAGTTTAATGCTGTATTTAAACATAAAGTTAGTTTTTTTGTCTATTGCTTAATCTTTGTCGTACTGATATAATTGCGTTGTTTCTTCTATATATATTATTTGGTTTTGGTATCTTAAGTGAGGTGATTCTCCGAATGGTATTTGGAAAACACGTAAACAAATATTACCTTAAATATTCTATATTTTTACTCATAGGTCTTGCTGCTCTCGTTGCTGTTGATTATCTTCAGCTTGTGATTCCAAACATATATCAGATGCTTATCAACGGCATTAATGACGGGAAAGTGATGTATAACGGTGTTGAAACAGCATTTGACATTAATTTTCTTGTTGATCACATCTGCCTGCCTATGACAGGAATCATTCTCGCTATCGTTCTCGGACGCTTTTTATGGAGACTGATGTTCTTCGGTACCGGAATCCGTGTCGAAACCGATCTTAGAAACAGAATGTTTGACAATGCGAAGACTCTCAGCCGCGAGTATTATCAGAAAAACAAAGTCGGTACGCTCATGAGTCTTTTCACGAACGACCTCGATACAGTTCAGGAATGTTTCGGCTGGGGCATAATGATGCTTTTTGATGCCCTGCTCCTCGGTGTCCTAGCAATTTCAAAAATGTACAGAATGGACAAGATACTGACTCTGCTGTCCCTCATTCCGATGGCTCTTCTGTTTGCATCATCGACACTTGTTATCAGATATATGATGAAAAAATGGGAAATAAGACAGGAAGCATTTTCGAAACTTTCTGATTTTGCCCAGGAAACATTCTCAGGTCTGGCCGTTGTAAAGGCGTTTGTTAAGGAAGCACTGGAACTTATGTCTTTCAAAAAGATCAACGTCGAGAATGAAAAGGCCAATGTAGCGCATACAAAAGTTTCCGTCCTTATGAGAATAATAGTAACGCTTTTCGTTGAGAGCGTCATCTGCGTTATTCTCGGATACGGCGGTTACCTTGTTTACCAGAACAAATTCAACGCAGGTCAGCTTGTTGAATTCATAGGCTACTTCACTTCAATCGTCTGGCCGATAATGGCAATATCCGATCTTATAGACATGTCATCAAGAGGCCGTGCTTCTCTTAAAAGAATAAGCAAGCTTCTCGACGCAAAGGCTGATGTCGTGGACGAAGAGGGAGCCGTGGATCTTCCTGAAATCAAGGGAGAAATAGAATTCAGACACCTTTCATTCCGTTATCCCGACAAGGAAACTGACAGCCTGCATGGTGTTTCGTTTAAAATCAATGCCGGTGAGAAAATAGGTATCGTAGGGAGAACCGGGTCCGGCAAAACAACAATCGTTGACCTCATTTTAAGAACATACAATGTTCCGAGAGGCACGCTGTTCGTTGACGGACATGATGTGAATGATATAACAATCCACTCTCTAAGAGCAGGATGCGCTTATGTCCCACAGGACAACTTTCTGTTTTCAGATACGATTTCCAACAATATCGCATTCGGAGTAGATGAATATACTGAAGATATCGTAAGAAATGCAGCCATACTTTCGGACATTGACAGCGATATATCGGAATTTGCAAGCGGTTACGATACAGTCCTCGGAGAAAGAGGGGTTACGGTTTCCGGCGGTCAGAAACAGAGGATTTCCATTGCACGTGCACTCATAAAAGACGCTTCTATTCTGATACTTGATGATTCCGTATCTACTGTAGACACCAAAACGGAAAAGAACATCCTTGATGCACTCGACAAAACGAGAGCCGGCAAAACAACTATTTTGATAGCACACAGGATTTCGACCATAGAAAACATGGACAAAATCATATTCATAGAAAACGGAATGGTAACCGCCTTCGGTTCTCATGAAGAACTCTATGAATCTTCTCCCAACTATAAGAAAACAGTCGATATGCAAAGACTGGAAGAGGAAGGGAGGAAATACAATGCATAAATACCTTCCTGTTCTCATAATGGGCGCGATCATCGGTGTATTTTCGGTAGGATTCATAGTCGCATATTTCATAGCCAAAGCAAAGGAAAAGGCTGAGGTCAAGGAAAGAGTTCTTACGGACCGTGAGATCATAAAGCGCCTTCTGGCATATGCAAAGCCATATACCAAACAGTTCATACTGACTTTCGTTATAATGCTTGCTTCAATTGCATATGATATCCTCTCCCCGCTTC
>CACXBN010000070.1 GCA_902765885.1 uncultured Ruminococcus sp.
CCGCTTCTGTCGCTGTACAGGAGACCATTGGCGGTTTCTGCGGTGATTCTGAAATTTTCGAGTTCTATTTTGAAACTGACGCTGCTGATTATAAATTTTACGACATCATCGTCCTCATAAACTTCGGGGGACAACGTGACGAATCCATCACGCGAAAGCTTGCTTCTGCCTTCAGGAGGACAGTCAGTGCCGAACGGGCAGACGCTCCATGTCGGAAGGAGGCTGTTTTTGTCCCGGATCAGAGCCACTCTGAGAATGCCCTCAAAAAAGTCGATTCTCATGGTCGTGTCGTCCGATTTATATACACGAAAGGAATTGCCATGATCATATAATTTGAATTTATGATAAAACTTCATCTGTGTCCTCAGAATCATTCATTACTATTATCGTTTGAGCATTTTGCTTCTTGCGCTTTCGGGTCACCCTTCAGAAGCATATTGGCAGTCAGCTTCAGCACACTTGAACGCCCCATGCGGGTTTTGTTTTTTCCAAAACACATAACAGAGGAGTGGCGGGAATTAGTTGATTTCCATACCGGAAGTCCTGCTTTGTTGGGATCCCCGGTTCTCGCAAATTCAGCTATGTAGTCTGCCATCTGCATAGATACCTCATAATCTCTTCTGCCGAAATGTCTCCATGAGGTGTCAAGCCTTTCAAACACATATCTGAGATCGGATGAATGAAAAGCGCCGTTTTTGTCCCCGGGTGCATCTAGGTTGAAGTAGTAGATGAAAGCGTTGTTTGCCTTGCCGAATTTTTTTCCGATATGAGCCATTACGGGTGCAAACATATCATTTGATGTGTATCCGATCATGTATCCGACATTCAGCGGAGAGGAAATAAGCTTATCCACGGAATCTTTTATGAGATAACCGTCTACCACAGGCATGGTGTTGTACGTATTGTCTTTTCTCTGCGCTTTGATTATTTCCACCGAATCAAAAAGCGTTTTGCAGTCAAGCCGGCGTAGATCATCAAGAGTGGAGCAATTTGCAATTTTCATAAAGTTTTGCCAGTATTCATGAGTTGCATCTGACTTTCGCGGAAGAGAAAATTTAGGAAACAGTCCTCCTCCGGACATCATGATGACCCTTTTGAATAATCCGTCATTGTCCTCGTTCAGACATAGATACTGTATTGAAATAGCGCCGGCACTCTGCCCCATAAGTGTGATGTTGTCAGGATCGCCGCCGAAATCCGATATGTTGTTTTTGACCCATTTAATGGCGGTAAGCTGATCGTCAAGTCCAAAGTTCCCGTCGCGTCCGTATTCTTTGTGTATTTCTTCATGGGTGAGATATCCGAGAACTCCGACTCTGTAATTGATGAACACACTTACGACTCCGCGGGCGGCAAGCCCGAATCCTCTGAACGGATCTTCCGAATTTGATCCGGAATTAAATCCTCCCCCGTGAATAAATATAACTACGGGGCAGGCCTTTGCATCCGAAGGGGCATATATATTCAGATTAAGGCAGTTTTCGTCATAATCGAATACAATACCTTTTCTGAATTCATTGTGATAAAACAGCCTTTCCGGCACCTCAAGGTGTTCATGGTACTGCCTTGTCTGTGGGCAGGAGCTCCCGAATGATGTGGCGTCGAGAACTCCAGTCCATCCGCCTGATATTTTTGCATATCTGAATCTTTCTGCATGTGCATATGGAATGCCCAGAAACTCAAGACAGTCTCCCTTTTTGTTTCCGGTAATTATGCCGTTTTTTGTGGTCAGCGTAATATGGTCCGACATTGTGAAACACCCCCGTACAACCGCGAAATCTTAATCTCATACCAATTTTATAATATCAGGCTTTAATTTGCAACGAAGAAAGAAACATTTGAACATTTAATGAAATTTTTTTAAAAAGATATTGACAAGTTACCCTGGGGTAACTATAATTACTGTTGAAAGTTAGCGGAGGACAACTGCTAACGAATTATTATCAGTATAAGTTAGCTAATGCTAACTAAATTGAGGTCCAGAATGATGCCACTTACACTTGCAAACCAGGGGGAAGAAAACATTATACGCAGAATCGGGGGAAGTCCGGAAGTGAAAAAACATCTGGAAAATCTTGGATTCGTTGTCGGAGGAAATGTAACTGTCATAACCTCTCTGGGAGGGAATGTCATAGTTAATGTCAAAGAGTCAAGAATAGCCATCAGTTCAGAGATGGCTATGAAGATAATGATATAACTTTTAAGCTGTAAAGATCAAAAAAAGGGGGAGATTAAATGAAGACTTTGAGGGATGCGGAAATCGGAGACACCGTCAAAATCGTAAAACTTCACGGCGAGGGTGCCGTAAAGCGGAGAATAATGGATATGGGAATAACCAAGGGGATAAGCGTTTATGTAAGAAAAGTTGCACCGCTTGGAGATCCTGTTGAAGTAACTGTCAGAGGATATGAACTGTCTTTGCGCAAAGCAGATGCCGAAATGATAGAAATAGAATAAGTGAAATATTCATTATACTGTAAGGAAGGAATCGATTATGGGAATAAAAATTGCCTTGGCGGGCAACCCGAACAGTGGTAAAACAACATTATTCAATGCACTGACGGGTTCTAATCAGTTTGTGGGAAACTGGCCCGGCGTTACTGTGGAGAAAAAAGAAGGTAAGCTGAAAAAACATGATGATGTTGTCATCACGGATTTACCCGGTATATATTCGCTTTCTCCATACACACTTGAAGAGGTGGTTGCAAGAAACTATCTTATAAACGAAAGACCCGATGCGATATTGAATATTGTTGACGGTACAAACCTTGAAAGGAATCTTTACCTTACCACACAGCTTACTGAACTGGGCATACCTGTGGTCATTGCCATTAATATGATGGATATGGTAGAGAAAAAGGGCGATAAGATCAACACAAAGGAGCTGTCAAGGCAACTCGGATGTGAAATAATTGAGATATCGGCTCTGAAGGGCAATGGAATAATGGAAGCGGCAGAGGCAGCGATAAAAGCGGCAAAAAGCACAAAGACTGTCCCGATGCACACTTTCTCCGGAAGTGTAGAGCATGCTCTGGCGCATATTGAAGAGGCAGCTATCCATAGTCTTCCCGAAGAGAAACAGAGATGGTATTCGATTAAGATTTTTGAGCGTGACGAGAAAGTGCTCGAATCGCTTAAAATTCCTGCTGAAACACTGAATCATATAGAGAAAGACATAAAAGCTGTCGAAACCGAAATGGACGACGACGCGGAATCGATCATAACCAATGAAAGATATCTGTATATTGCTTCCATTTTAAAAGCAAGTTACAAAAAGAAAAATGTCGGAGAACTGACAACCTCCGATAAAATAGATAAAGTGGTTACAAACCGCTGGCTTGGACTTCCGATTTTTGCACTGGTGATGTTCCTGGTGTATTGGATTTCAATGGTGGGCGTAGGATCAGCCGCAACTGACTGGGCAAACGACGGATTGTTCGGCGATGGATGGCATCTGTTCGGAATCGGATCCAAAGAGTATGGAGAAGTTGCAGACGAATACACCGAATCCTCGCTGATAGTAGATGGGTATGATGCATATGTTGAAGAAAACGGTGCTGCTCCCACAAAAGAATTTACATATGAAGTTGAAGACGAGGAAACTCTTGCTGTAGAAGTAAAGATAGCGACTCTTGAAGATTACGAGGGTGCCGTTGAAGCACTTGAAAGAATAGGTGAAGAACCGGATCCTGCAAACTATGGGGTTTGGGTTCCGGGAGTACCTGTGCTTGTTGAAAATCTTTTGAATGTCATGAACGTTCCTGAAGAAGGAGCAGGCGCAGTGATAAGAGGCCTTATACTAGACGGTATAGTTGCAGGTGTAGGTGCGGTTCTTGGATTTGTTCCGCAGATGCTTGTGCTCTTCTTCCTTCTTGCGATACTTGAGGCGTGCGGATATATGGCGAGAATCGCCTTTGTTCTTGATAGAATATTCCGTAAATTCGGTCTGTCCGGAAAATCATTCATTCCTATGCTCATAGGCACCGGATGCGGTATTCCCGGAATCATGGCTTCAAGGACGATTGAAAATGAACGCGACCGCAGAATGACCATTATGACAACAACATTCATTCCTTGCGGTGCAAAGGTTCCCTTCATAGCAATGATTGCAGGTGCTATTTTCGGAGGATCTGCGTGGGTTGCAACCTCTGCATATTTTATAGGCATGGCAGCGATCATAATTTCCGGTATCATGCTCAAGAAAACAAAGATGTTTGCAGGAGATCCCGCTCCGTTTGTTATGGAGCTACCTGCATATCACTGGCCGTCTATTAAGAATGTACTCAGATCCATGTGGGAAAGAGGATGGTCTTTCATAAAGAAAGCCGGAACAATCATTCTTCTTTCGACGATTGTTGTGTGGTTCCTCTCTTTCTTCGGATTCACAGAAGAAGGATTCAGAATGCTTGAAGAAGACGAACTCAGTATGTCAATTCTTGCTAAGATAGGCTCCGGTATAGCATGGATCTTTGCTCCTCTCGGCTGGGGCAACTGGCAGGCAGCTGTTGCATCCATCACCGGTCTCGTTGCCAAGGAAAACATTGTTGGCACAATGGGAATACTTTACGGTGCATCAGGCAACACATATGCTGCACTTGCTGAGGCTTTCAACGGAATAACAGGTTACTCGTTCTTAGTGTTCAACCTGCTCTGCGCTCCATGCTTCGCAGCAATAGGAGCTATCAGACGTGAAATGAACAATGCAAAGTGGACTTGGTTCGCTATAGGTTATCAGTGCCTGTTTGCATACTGCATAGCACTTATGATAAATCAGTTTGGAAGTATATTCATCGGCAAAGCCAATGTAATAGGTATCATTGCAGCAGTTATAATACTCGGTCTGATGGTGTTCATGCTGGTAAGGCCGTATAAGGAAGCAACAAAACTAACCCAAAAAGTAAAAGTATCCAAATAAGTTAAAGAAAAAACGGAAAGGAGCCTGACAAGATGCTAACATGGATTGCCGAAAACATAGGAACTATATTGGCTCTGATTGTTGTGATTGCAATAGCAGCAGTAGCTGTGGCTGTAATTATCAAAGACAGAAAAAAAGGAAAGTCTTCGTGCGGGTGCAACTGTGCGCATTGTGCTATGGCAGGCTCCTGTCATAACAAAAGTAAAGCAACAGGAAAAAGCACAAAATCAGCTTTCTGAGGTAATGCAGTGATGAAAAAATATACTTTTGCCGTTAATGGAATGCAATGTGCCATGTGTGAAAGTCACATCAATGATATGGTCAGAAACCTCGCAAAAATAAAGAGCGTCAAATCTGACAGACATCAGAAGAGAACCATAGTAACGGCAGATGAACTTGATGTAGACAAAATCGTTGATGGTATCAACAAACTTGGTTATGATGCTTCATTTCTGTCTGCTGAGGACAACGTCAAAAGCACTTTCTTTGATCATTTCAGGAGATAGTCATATGAAGGATGCGACAGCTTCACGAAATGTATATCTGAGAACAATACTACGTTTGTCAAACTGCAAGGCGAAGATACGGAATATCGATATTGCCAAAGAGCTGGGGTATTCAAGGCCAAGCGTGACAAACGCATTGAAAAAGCTGAGTGGAGACGGATTTGTTATATTAAGCGAATCAAATGGCATCACTCTAACGCCAATTGGAAAAGAAATCGCTGAAGAATCAGAATGGCGATGTAATATACTGATAGAACACTTTATGAGAATTGGCGTTCCGGAATTTGAATCCAAAGAAAACGCATTCAGGATAGAGCATCTGGTTACAAACGAATTGATCAGAGCAATAGAAAATGCCCTATCGTGATAAGGCGGCAATTTAACAAACGTACAGCAAGAATTCTCCCGCCTCTAAAAGGCGGTGAGATGAACTGCGGGCTGTACACATCGTCCCAAAAATGCTATACCTAGATTTTTTTAGATATTCTTTACCGTATCGAGTCTGCTATCACCGCAGGCTCGGTTTTTGTTTGTCATGCCCTATATACAAGAAGACCGATGTAACCCCGTTTAAACGAGATTACATCGGTCACTTTTAAAAAACAGCTTTATCACGGTCAGTGAACTGAAGCTTTTTCCTATTCATGAATTACATTAACTCTCTGAACATTTTTTCGAATTGTTCAAGAGTAGCATGTCTGGGATTTCCGGGTGCACAGGCATCTGCAGCTGCTGATTCACACAGGAACGGAAGATCTTTTTCATTCAGCTTATCAAGCTTCGTGGGAATGCCGACGTCTACTGACAGCTTTCTGACAGCGTCTATGGCTGCTTTACGGTATTCAGCTTGTGACATGTTTGTGGTGTCTACGCCAAATGCTTCGGCGATTGCCTTAAACTTATCCCCGGTATATTCCTGGTTGAATTCCATAACTATCGGGAGCATCATTGCACATGCAACTCCGTGAGGCGTATCGTAAACTGCACCGAGAGTGTGAGCCATGGAATGTGCAATACCCAGGCCGACATTAGAATATGCCATTGCTGTCACATACTGGGCCAGAGCCATGCCTTCTCTACCGTCCGGATCGTTGGATACTGCTTTTCTGAGGTTCTTTGCAATCAGCTGAATTGCCTCAAGATTAAGTACATCTGATAATTCCCAGGCTGCGGCAGTTGTGTAGCCTTCGATTGCATGGGTAAGAGCATCCATGCCTGTAGAGGCTGTCAGTCCTTTGGGCATTGTTGACATCATATCAGGGTCAACCACGGCGACGTCAGGAATGTCATTAGGGTCAACACATACAAATTTACGCTTGCGTTCTACATCAGTAATTACATAGTTGATGGTTGATTCCGCGCCTGTTCCTCCTGTTGTCGGAACTGCGATTGTGAATACGGTACGGTTCTTTGTCGGCGCTACTCCTTCGAGTGAACGCACATCTGCAAATTCAGGATTATTAACGATGATGCCGATACCTTTACCTGTATCCATTGAGGATCCGCCGCCGATAGTGATCATGCAGTCAGCACCTGAGGCTTTATATGCTTCCACTCCATGCTTAACGTTTTCTATTGTAGGATTTGGCTTAATATCCGAGTATAATTCATAATCGATACCATTCTGCTCAAGAAGATCGGTGACCTTTTTTGTAACACCGAATTTTATGAGATCAGGGTCGGATGCCACGAATGCTTTTTTAAACCCATGTGATTTCAAAATACCCGGAATTTCATTAATTGCACCGTGTCCGTGATACGAAACTCCATTTAGGACAAAACGATTTACTGCCATAGATAATACTCCTTTATTATAAAAAAATTTTTGATATATAAGAGATTCATGAATACACTTCTTAGAATAATGATTATTTCCGGCGGGTTTTGGGCAAAACCATATAGTTATTTTTTGGGAAAAATGCGCTCTGACAGTACCGATTCCATTTCACCTATAAACTGTCTGGCACCCGCTCCTATTCTGAATACATGATTATCTGAGGAATCTACTATTTTCCTAAAGAGAAAAGCCGAGGTGTGACTTCGTTTGCATAATCTCCCATGGCATTCATTGACTCAGAGTAACCGATATAAGCCCGTCCTCTTCCTTCTGCAAACCATTTTGCCCGAACATATGCATCATTATCATCCGGTAGGCAGGATAAGAACGTTATTAATCTTCTTTTCATGATAATACCGCTTTCTGTAATGCGAAACTGTGCGCTGGAACGCTTTAAAACCGAGCTGTCTTTAGACCGAATTTTTTTGAAAAACAGCACAATTGTGCATGTGTTGTGTGGCTGTTCAATGATGCGATGTTAATTTTTCGAACAATTTCGTAAAATTGATTTTACTTATGTAACACTGATTTTACGAAAAGTTTTAATTCTTTTGGTTATCAAAAATGTAACCGCAGTTTTCCAAGAAGTTTTCGAATGTTTTTGTAAAACTTTCTTTTTAATCACATTAATTATCACTTTTTAGTGAATATTACAGGTAGATTATTCGTACAAAATATGTTGTATCTGACCTTATAAACATTTATCAAAGGAGGTTTCCCAACATATCTTTGATAAAATAACACCTAATTTTTTTCTGAAATCACAAGATTTGTATGGTTTTTTAAACCCGGCCAGCGGTCTTCGTGTTTCTTTTTGGTTATATTTGAGCTCTCTCAAACATATCTGTAAGTTCCTCTGTGTATTTGTCAGGATCAGCAAGGTATGAGGTGCCATGTCTTGCGTTTTCCGATGTCATGAAGACAACCTGGCTTCCGATATTTTTCTTATCAAATGCAGCCATGTTTTCTTCGCTCATGTAGTATGGAACAAATCCGTCTTTTTTGCCGTGTACTATCAGGACTTTCATATCGGTTCCATTTATTTTCTTCAGGCCTTCCGTGGATGAAACACCGTTCAAGTCAAAACCTGCCACGATCCTTGTAATCAGTTTTGCAACATAGAAGACCGGAAAGGCAGGAACGTGGAATGCTTTTTTCATGACAAGCTTGCAAATGGCTTCCGGAGTCGTATATCCGCAGTCCGCAACAATGCATCTGACTTCTTCGGGATACCCTTCGCCGCAGGCCATCATAACGGTTGCGGAACCCATAGAAATTCCGTCCATTACTATTGGTCTGCCCGGGTATCTTCCTGAAATGTATCTTGCCCAGTCAATTATATCATATCTTTCAAAATAGCCGAATGTGAGATACTTTCCCTCGCTGTCACAGCATGCCCTCTGATCGACGGCAAACAATGAAAACCCCATTGAATAGTATGGCTCAAATGCACACGCAAAGTCTCTGAGTCCTCCGGACCTGTATCCGTGTACCATTATTATGGTTCCCCTTCCTTTCGGATTCTCACACAGTCTTCCGTGCAGCCTCAGCCCATCTCGGGATACTATATCGATCTGTTCCCATTCCAGCTGTTTTGCTTTTTCCATCGCAGTCCGGACACGTTCATTCTCTTCGTCCGTGAGCGATGATGATTTTCTGTATTCATCAGTCCAGCAGTTTCCCTGGTTCTTATGCCTCTTTATTGAAACCCAGAACATGTAAACGGATTCTGCTATAACCGTAATCAGAATTATTATCAGTACGGCGATCACGTATCTCATAACTATTCCTCAAGCATTTTTAAGAAAGTGGTTTCGTATATGATTTTGATGCCCAGTTCCCCAGCCTTTGTGAGCTTGGAGCCGGCATCATCTCCTGCAAGGACATAGTCGGTTTTCTTTGATACGCTTCCCGCAGTTTTGCCACCATGGCTTTTGATAAGCTCAGTTGCCTCGCCCCGCGTCATTGTAGGCAAAGTTCCCGTGAGCACGAAGGTCAGGCCTGCCAGTTTTTCATCGGCTAAAGAACCGTTCCCGTTTGTTTCGGATTCAGTTACAAGGCCGAGAGACTTGAGATGAGAAATAAGCGCCGCGGTTTCAGGCTGTCCGAAGAACGATATGAGTGACGCTGCTTTTACTTCTCCTATATCTTCAAGTGTCATCAGCTTGTCTGAGTCTATCCCGATGAAGGAATCCAGAGATCCGAATTTTTGAGTAAGGGCTTCTGCCGTTTCATAGCCGATATGTCTGATCCCGAAAGCATAAAGAAGCCTTGCAGCTCCCCGGGCTTTGGATTTTTCTATTGCTGCAATGAGATTATCCGCGCTTTTCTGCCCTTTGTTCGGTAAAGTAAGGATGTCTTCTTTTTTCAGAGAGTATATATCTTCGACCTTTGATATCAGCCCGTTTTCTATGAGGTCTCTGACAACAGCGGGTCCCATTCCGTCGATATTCATGGCATCTCTCGATGCGAAATGTATGATTCTTCTTTCAAGCTGTGCAGGACATGACGGGTTCTGACATCTTATTGCTCCTCCTTCATCATCATTGTCATAAAAGAGCTTTTCTCCGCAGGACGGGCATGTCTCAGGAAAGTTGAATATCTGCTCCGTACCGTTTCTTTTCTCTTTTACGGAGGACACGATTTCGGGAATAATCTCGCCTGCTTTCTGGACTACAACCATGTCGCCGACCCTGATGTCCTTTTGACGGATGATGTCTATGTTGTGAAGGGTGGCTTTTGAAACAGTCGTCCCTGCGAGGCGCACCGGTTCGAGAATTGCAAGAGGTGTGAGGACTCCGGTTCTGCCTACATTCGTTTCTATTTTCAAGAGCCTTGTCTCTTTTTTTTCAGGCGGATATTTGAAGGCAACAGCCCATTTCGGCGTGGAAGGATTTTCGCCGAGAGTGTTTCTTTGAGCGAGAGTATTGACTTTGATTACCGCACCGTCTATGTCGTACGGCAGGCTGAACCTTTTTTCTCCTATTTCCCTTATTGCCTCTACTGCTTCTTCAGGAGTCTTGACTATTGCATGGATGTCTATGGTGCTGAAACCTAGCTCCTTGATTCTTGCTATGGTTTCGGCGTGAGTCAGGGGCTGCCTCTCCTCTGTCCATAAATTGCCGGTCTGGTAATTGAACACAAAAACAGAAAGATGAGCTGCTGCTGTTTCAGATGCATCAAGCCGTCTCAGCGCACCGGCGGCTGCATTTCTCGGATTTGCGAGAAGCTTCTCACCGTTCTCTTCCTTAATTGAATTAAGTCTTTCGAAAACATCCTTAGGCATATAGGCTTCTCCGCGAACCGTCAAATTAAGAGGGTCAGGCAGCTTGTGAGGAATGCCAGAAATCGTCATTATGTTATCTGTCACGTTTTCGCCTACATTTCCGTCTCCTCTTGTGGCTCCCATAGTGAGCTTTCCGTCAGTGTATGTGACCGATATTGACAGGCCGTCGATTTTTGGTTCTACGGAATACAGTATATCGTCCTTACTGTATCCGGCTGAAATGAGTGCCTCAGTGGATTTTTTCACAAATGCCATCAGATCTTCTTCATTAAACACATCCGTCAGACTTCCCATTTTCACAGGATGAACTACCTTTTCAAACTTGGCGGATGCAACTCCTCCTACCCTGTGAGTGGGAGAATCTTCTTTATCCAGTTCCGGATATTCGGCTTCAAGCTTTTTAAGCTCATCAAACATGGCATCATATTCAAAATCGGATATTTCCGGTGCATCGTGATTATAATACAGGTCGGATGCACGGAGAATTTTTTCTCTCAATTCTTCCGCATGCTTTCTTAGCTGGTTGATTTTTTCATCCATACTGGCTTTCTCCTTCCAAAAAGCCCCGCATTGTTGCGGGGCTTTTCTGTCATTTGACCATATATCTTTTTATTTTTCTTGTGGTCGTTTTTTCAAATTCTGTTTTTCTGAATTCTATCTTGTGTATCTGCTTAAATGAAGGCAGACTCTTGTTGAGGTTGTTGATTTTGCTCTGAATGACTCCTCTAAGCGATGCCTCATCAAGCTCAGGATACTTTTCGCTTGCAGGGAATATGATAGCAACAAGCTTAACCGTATCATCTTCTTCTCTGCCGACGACCACAGCTTCTTCAATTTCGTCTATCTTATCCATGTATTCCTCAATTTCTTCGGGGAATACGTTTTTTCCGTTGTTAAGAACGATTACCGATTTCTGACGGCCCGTGATAAAGAGATATCCGTCGTTATCAATGTATCCTACATCGCCTGTTCTGAACCAGCCGTCTTCAGTGAAGGCATCTGCATTCGCAGCATCATTGTTCATGTAACCGAGCATAACATTGTCGCCCTTTACCTGGATTTCTCCTGTAACAAAACCGCTTTCTCCGATTTCTTCACCGTCAATTCTCATTTCACAGCAGGGAACAGATCTTCCTACGGAACCCGGCTTTCTTTTGTAATACGGAGTCACGGCGACAAGAGGTGAACACTCGGTGATGCCGTAGCCTTCATATATACCGATACCGAAACTGTCAAATGCACAAATCAATTCAGGGTTGAGCGCTGCGCCGCCGCAAATGATCTTTTCGAGTCTGCCGCCAAAAGCTTCTTTTACATCTTTGAAAAACATCTCACTAAGATCCAGTTTTGCAAAATTAAGAATATGAGTTACTTTCGAAGCCGCAAGAAGCGCTTTTTCCTTTCCGGCTTTTTTTGCCTCAGTCAAAACCCTCTTATACATTGTTGACACAAACAAAGGGACAAGAATCAGCGCCGTTGGCCTGAATTCTTTGAAGGCTTTCATAACATATCTGAGAGACTGGCATATACAGATTTTCGCACCGTAGCAGGATGCGCCCAATGTGCACATGAGCTCATATGTATGGTGGAGCGGAAGAACGCTTACAAGCACATCATCAGGAACGAAGATAACGGATTCGCATGCAGACATAACATCACTGAATATATTTCTCATGCACAGCATAACACATTTTGAGGATCCGGTGGTTCCTGAGGTGAACAGCAACTCGCAGCATCTTTCCATATCATAGTTTTCAGGCAAAGCGCGTATGGATGAATGCCCGATTTCTTCTATATCTTTGAGCGGAACAACCTTGGTTTTTTTACTTTCTTTAATCATGTCTCCGCCGAACGGAATCAGACACTTTACCGTCGGATGTTTGGCATCTATGATATATTCGGCAAATGTTTCGGAAAATGAAGGAGCGAATGCAATAGCGGAAACCTCTGCATACTCGAGGAATTTCGATATTTCTTTCGGGGACAATTCTTTATCCATCGGAACAATCGTGTTTCCTGACAGCAGAACGGCAAGATATGTTTCAACCCAATAGGGAGAATTCTCACCGATAACGGCTATTCTCTTGTTTTCATCACCGTACATCTCTACAAAGCCTTTGGCTGTATTCCTGACTTTCTCTGCAAAATTCGCATAACTGATCTCTTTCAGTTCATCATTCTCTTTCCATGCAAAGAAAATTCTTTCGCCCATGCTGTCATAAACTTCAAGCAATTCGGCAATGTTTTCAGCCTTCTTATACAGCCTCTCGGTCTTTTTCTTGTTCGCAACTCTGTATTGCTTTTCCATGATTCTGTCTCCGCATTTATAATTATTTCGCAGGGTTCAACGTAAGATTGTTGTCTATGGAGTCTATAACTTCATAAAACTGTTCCAGTATTTCAGGAGCGAGATCTTTTGTGGCTTTTTCCACACCGGTCATTACCATATCACTGATTTCCCTCATAACTTCCCAGCCCTTGTCCGTAAGACAGATTTTGTTTTTATACCCGCTTACGGGCTGACCTTCTCCAGATACATAAGAAACCAGTCCCATTTCTCTGAGTTCAGTGCCTGTTCTGCTGATAAATGCCTTGTCTACGGAACAGCTTTTTGAAAGCTCCGTTGCGGTCATCCCGCCCTCACATTTGCTTAAAGTGCAAAGAAAAGTAACATGCATTCCATGTAGTCCGAATCTGGATACACATGCATTTTTGTACCTGTTTACGGCTTTTTGAAGCGTTTCAACTGCTACAGAGAATCTCAGAAATCTGTCAAGATGAAACATTTTCTTCCCCCTTTGGCTCAAAGCAGACCAATTTGTTGATTTGTCATCATCATAGCATATTAACGATCAACATTCAAGTAGGTTTCATGGCATAAAAACAGCGTCGGGAACAAACCGACGCCGGTTTTACTTTAATTGTTCTATTAAGCTTCCGTGGGTTCCGGCTCTTCATTGTCAGCGGCATCTTCAGACTCAGTATCTTCAGATTCCTCTGCTTCAGTCCAGCTTACCTGCTCAACATTTTCGTCTTCAAAACCTTCATCTTCACAATTCTCATCACATGTGTCGCAATCGCCATCGCACTCAAATGATACTTTGAAGTATTTTTTGAATAGTTTGTATGCAACAAGGGCAAGAGCAGCTATGCTGGCTATGACTCCGACCACGGTAAATATGACTTTTAGAACATCACTGGATTTCTTTTCGTTCATATATAGCACCTCCGTTTTTCTTTTCTGGCTTTAGTATACCATAAAAATGAAAACATATAAATGATAATTCGTGAATTTTTTAAAAACAGGCCGTAAAACGACATTTTTTGCAAAAAACTTTTCGATAAAGCCATGCTACATCTCGTTTTTGTGGTTTTTTAATGTTTCCTGACAACATTTCTATTGCAATTACTCTGTTGATATGTTAAAATATTCAGGCTGACTTAGTTATCAAAACAGATAATTTAGTATATATTTGACTCAATCAGGAGGCATTAAGTAATGGCTATTGAATATGTTCTGGGTTCTATCCTTATCTTGCTGGGTATTGCTCTCATAGTTCTCGTCCTTCTCCAGAAGGGGAAAGGTAATAAGATGGGTGCAGTTGCAGGTGGAAGTTCTGATACATTCTTTGGTAAAAACCAGTCCACAACAAAAGAAAAGATGCTCGAGAGAATCACAACTATCATCGCAATAGTTTTTGTTGTTCTGTCGATAGTAACATACCTGGTTCAAATCGGCATCAACAGATCTTCAGCCGCTAACACAAATACGAACAGTGAGCCTGCAGTTGTTCAGCCAACTGATACTACTGCAGATACCACAGACACTGCAGGCACAACAGATACCACGGAAGCAGAATAACAAAACAATGCCGGGCGGAGACGGGTTTTCCTGTTTCCGCTTTTGCAATTGCATAATGCACATATATAACAATATGGAGGAAATATGGATAAAAACGTACGACCCGATTCTATGGTGAGAATAACAACCAAAGAACTTGCGGATGCATTTATTGAAAAGCAGATAGCAGAATTAAAGGCACAAATTGGAAACGGAAAAGTACTTCTGGCTCTCTCGGGTGGAGTGGACTCATCCGTTGTTGCCGCCCTGCTTATAAGAGCTGTTGGAAAACAGCTTGTATGTGTTCATGTCAATCATGGGCTGATGAGAAAAGGAGAAAGCGAGCAGGTTATCGAGGTGTTTGAAAAGCAGCTTGGTGCTAACCTTATATACATTGATGCAACAGATAGATTTCTTGATAAGCTTGCAGGTGTATCAGACCCTGAAAGAAAAAGGAAAATAATAGGAGCTGAGTTCATAGAAGTATTTAGTGAAGAAGCTGAAAAACTTTCAGGAATCAAGTTTTTAGGGCAGGGAACAATATATCCGGATATTCTGGAATCTGATGGGGTGAAAGCACATCATAATGTTGGTGGACTGCCTGAAAGGTATAACTTTGAACTTGTTGAGCCAGTAAAATTGCTTTTCAAAGATGAAGTACGAGTCGTTGGCAAAGCTCTTGGGCTTCCTGATAGCATGGTATACAGACAGCCATTCCCAGGACCAGGACTTGGTGTTCGTTGCTTGGGAGCCATTACGCGTGACAGACTGGCTGCACTCAGGGAAGCGGATGCTATACTGAGAGAAGAATTTGATAAATGTGGACTGGCGCAGAAGGTATGGCAGTATTTTATTGCAGTACCCGACTTCAAAAGTACAGGAGTGAAGGATGGAAAAAGATATGAAGGATGGCCCGCAATTATACGTGCCATTAATACAAAAGATGCTATGACAGCTTCTATAGAAGAAGTCCCATATCCGGTTTTGAAAAAAATAACATCCAGAATTTTGAATGAGGTGCAGGGAATTAACAGAGTTCTTTTCGATTTGTCACCTAAACCAGTTGCAACAATAGAGTGGGAATAGTAGCAAACGGATTACAGGA
>CACXBN010000071.1 GCA_902765885.1 uncultured Ruminococcus sp.
ATAAATTCTTCCAACGCAAAAACAACAGGACCCTTGTGAATTCTGCTGTTACATACGTCTTAATTCAGAAATATATAAAAACACATCCGAAGATGTGTTAATGAAATTGAGCTTTTGTAGTAAGTTGCTACAAATGGTTTTGTTTTGTTAGCACGCTTTTTGAAGATATCAATTTTAATCTGATAACGTTACAATCTCCCTGCTGATCTTCAATGTCTGTTCATCGGAATCGTTGTGTTCATTATAGAATGCATCAGTGGTTTCGATTTTATTAATCAAATCATATCCTCTATTTACCTCAATCTCCATGGAGAAGAAACAGACTTGTTTGGTAAAAGAAACTTGATATGACCCCAAATCAAAGATGATTGCCCTGGTTTCCCAAACGTCATAGTCTTTTTCTCCGTAAGAATAGGATTCGATGTGGTCATTGATTATCGTGACTTGTTCAACTATTTCGTTTATTTCTGTAGTGATCTGCTCTTCACCTTCTACAAATGATCTTATTTCATTCCAAGGTCTCTCAGTGATCCTACAAACACATGCTTCATTATCCCAGTCCAAGTAATCAACTTCTTCAAAATCGTTAACCATCGCATAAGACTTATCTTCGATCATGAAACCGACAATACCAGTTACCGTGTTGGTATATCTAAAATGATCATGTTTAATCCTCGCTAATTTCTTTCCGACAAAACTTTTTATCAAGTCTTCATTAAATCTGTTATCGATTATTTTCATTGTCAATCCTCCTTCTTCTTAAAATGTATTTTCTGTGATTTCAGGCCTCCATCATCACTGCTTTGACTGATGTTGATCTGGATACCCGGGTTAGTGTCAGACTTTGTAGTAGGTCTGAAAGTAATTATGGTTCCATCTTGCATCGAAACTTTTTCTCCTTTGCCGTTATCCAGTTTCTCTATTATTCCCCCATGTGCGATCTTATCATAGAAGTCTTTACCGGCGGCTGCAGGATCATCGCTCTCAATAATTCTAACAAATGTATTCTTTGGATTTGTTGCTTTTCCAAAATAACCGTTAGTGTAAGGATAATCCTTTGATACACTTGGTATATTCTCTGAGATACTGTGTTGATATAGAGTTCCTCCTTTATAGCCCGTTCCCATCTCTGGCCTCCTTTACATGAGTCCTTTCGAACTGACTAGGATATCTATGAAACCGTGTAGCAGAGCGAAACTCATCAAATACAGAGCCAGGCATGAAGCCATGAACGATCACATCCGTAGGTTCAAGGTTTTCAAGCATCTTGGATAATCCTGCCTTAAATACATCCTTCTCCTTCTTAGATCTGATGCATCCGTGAGTACTTATCGCAACAATAGATTTTTTAGGAACCCCCAGAAAACAGAATTCATAACTCCTTTCGTCACTCCACCTAACATTAGGAATAACTGGTATCCCATTCTTTTGCAAATAGAAGCCAACAGCTCTATTCATGTAGGTGTTTGTTTCCTGCAGACACTTTGACTGATTGATCAACAGCGATGGGTCCGGAGTTATTACGCCATCAAACTGTCTAAGCAAATCGATATATCTGTTTGTAAAACAAAGTACACGGGCAAAACTCTTGTCATGCATATAGAAATGCACATATTTTCTCTTGTCCTTTTCCTTTCGTGCTTTTTCAAATGGCACGATATCGATCGGAACCTGAGCGTTGTGCAAATTCATAAGCATAGGAATTCCGGCATCGCCAGTCAATACTGCACCTTCAGTCAGATAAGACTGAAACCCATCATCAAGAATTGTTTTCTTCATTGTTGTTTAACACCTCCTTCACAAGAAAACAGCAAGTCAATAATCTTTGACTACTTGTGCCGGCGATGTTAAAATAACTTTGGATGGAGGTTATTTTAATAACCGGCTCTAGACTCGATAATTGTTCCAGCAATTGTCGAGTTTTTCTTTTGTCATGATACATATTAAGTACCATCCTTTCCCAGTCTATCGCCATTCATCACGTTCTCTCTCCTCCTCGATCTCATAGTCGATATCGTAATACTTATTCTTTTTATTTGGAAAGAAGCTGTCTAAATAGCTCCTAAACTGTACATTAACGATTGTTTCATGATCGGTATATCTGCCATGCCATTCAGGCATGTTCCTGAATTCGTCAATACGAATCTGACAGGCTGTATGAGAAGCATTGAATATTCCTTCCAACATGTTTTCATTCACGATACTGTATCCTCGGTTGACTAATTCCTGGATGATTGCTTCAGGCATCAAAAGTTCAGTAGCGAATACATTGGCTTCGGTTTCCTGAGCCCAGTCATCAACCTTGGATAAATCATGGTTCAAAATGATGTGTCCCAGCTCATGACACAGAGTGAATCTGTTGTGACCAGCATTCTCAATCCAGTCATTATATGCAATGTAATAAATACCTTTCCTTTCGACAACGAAACCTGGTAATTTCATGTTTTCTGATCCGTCGATAGGTGTTTCACTATATCTAATAATCTGAGCATTGATGGTCTTGATTCCTGAAATCAGTTTTTCTAAATTCAAAGGAAGTTCAAACTGATTTGAACTCAACAGGATAATATCCGCAGCTTCTATCGCTTTTTTATAGTCGGGCAATCTAGGCATTACCTCTCCTTGTTCTTACTATTAAGAATGTACTCGATCATCTGATTTACCATCTCCTTATCGTTGTCAGTCATTTTGCCCCAGTTTCGATACAGTACTTTCTTGGACTCGTCTATCATTTCGTCGTTGCCCAATAAATAATCTATAGGCACTTCGAACAAGCTTGACAGTTTGCGTAGAACTTCTTCGTTAGGCACTGCACCGGATTTCTCCCAGTTCAACACAGTCGTCTTGCCGAGTCCCACCTCATTTCCGAGTCTTTCCAGCGTCCAGTCTTTTGCTTTTCGTAATTGACATATTCGTTCTGCAAATACCTCGTTTCCCATAATTTCTCCTTCTCCTAGACTGAAATCATTATAACACACTTAATTGAACATTTCTATATAATTGTTCATTTTCATTGAACTTACTTATTCATCAAACAAAAAAGGATCTATTTACTTGAAATTGATCCTTTATTTGTCTTTGGTGCCTTAGGGGGGATTGTTGCTAAATTTACCCCTGTTTTATACGACTCAAAAAGAAGAATCGCTTGTTCAACTTCATAATAGCATAAATGTCTGTATTTGCAATATCCCTGGAGATCTCTTTTCTTATCTTGGAAAGCGTTCGTAAATGTCCCTACAAAATGTTTTCGAACGCCCCCTAAGGGTCATAAAGGAGCACATCAGGTGCTCCTTTTATTATTTCGTTACTTTCTGCCCTCTTGTTACAGGCTGAGGATCGATGAAATCCAGTTCTTTATTAGTTTCTATGACTTTCTTATATCG
>CACXBN010000072.1 GCA_902765885.1 uncultured Ruminococcus sp.
AATGATCTTCAGTACATTTTCATTGGAGTGGAAGAATTAAATACAGAAGAAGAAAAGGCTATACCCAAACTTCCAATCTTAGGTATTTCCCAAGCAAGAATAGAAAAAGATAAAAACACATTGAATTCTCTTCGTTCATTTCTTCATCCGAACGTCTCCTTTGAACTAATAACAAATGAATTTAACAGAAAACCATATATTCTGCTGGTTGTTTCCAGGCAGACTGGCGGACCATTTATGGTCAGTGAAAAAGCAGAGAAAGACAAGAAAATTAATTTGAAAGCCGGACGATATGTTCGAATTGAGGCAGAATCCAGGCTGGCCAGAGTTGATGAAGAATATGATCTTCTTCGCAAATTCGCCAACTTTCATTTCAGTTCCATTTCAAGCACTGACGCTACTCTTGATGATTTAAGCTGGGATCTGATGCGTGAGTACTTCACAGCCAGTAGTGATCGTTCCATATCGAACAGCATGGGAAAAGTCGAAATGAGTAAAGCGCTAAGGATACTAGATAAGAATGACCCCACAGAAAAAAAAGTCAAAAACTTTGGAGTTTTGATGTTTGCTGATCATCCGGATAAGTTTATTCCATATTCGTATGTTGAAATGATTATAGATATGTTTGGAACCAAGAGAAAAATGGAATCCAGATTATTCAGAGGACCAATCTGGAAACAATATCAATTAGTAATAGAATACATCAACGATCATTTCCTTAATACGCTAACACTCAGGGAAGATTCTGAAGCCAATAACAGAAGGTTATCTAATTATCCATTCACAGCGGTTGAAGAATTAGTCGCAAATGCACTTGTTCATAACAATTATGAAAACGGAAAACCTATTCAAATCTATATCTCAGAAAAACAAATTAATATAGTTAATTATAATAAGCCTCTTCCCCCACTAAAGATCAGCGATTTAAATGACAGGTCTTTTTTCAATGAAAGAGACACTGAAAACCCTGAGATCAGAGATATGTTTAAGCAATTAGGTATCATAGAGTCTTTTGGCACCGGAATTGGCGAAGCCAAACAATCGATGGCCGAAAATGGATCTCCAGAACTGTATTATAGAACTTTTGAAGACAATGTAAACGTAACATCCGTAATCATTCCTGTCAATGAAGAATATTATGAGATTAAAAATGGAGCGAAACCAAAGAAAGAACTTTGGATTCAAGATGAAACCAAAGTAATAAAAGAGAAAATTGTTCAGTCACCATATTCAGAAAAAATAAAAACAAATCTCATTAAAATATATGATAGTTTGAGCACAGAAGTATTTGGCAATTCTCAGATAGTTCAGATTTTAGGATGCACAGAAGTTACCGCAACAGCGTATATTAAACGTCTTTTTGACGATTTACATATAATTATTCCTGTTGTTGGAAAAGGTAAAGGGAAATATAAGTTTACTGTTAGTGCTTGACTATATCAATAAAAGAAATGATGGAAGTAGAGAGGAATGAGCATCTGAGATATGAGAAATCCCAGCGCTCAGACAGTGACGACGCGCGGAACGGGTATAAGAGCAAGCACATTACAACCAACTATGAGGCATGAAAATTGAGGTACCGCAGTATCGGAAATCGACCTTCAAGCCACAGGTAGTCAAAAAGCATCAGAAGGATATACCGGAGATAGACCAAAAGATCATCTCTGTGTACGCCAGGAGAATGACAACGAGGCAGATATCCGAAACATTCATGGAGATATATGGATTCGAAGCCTCGGAGGGATTCATATCGGACATAACAGACAAACTGCTTCTGTAGATCGAAGAGTGGTAGAAAAGGCCGCTGAGCAATGTATAATTCGGTGGTTTTCATCGATGGCATTCATTATTAGGTGAAAGACAACAATGCAATTCGGAAAATGGCAGCCTACGGCATACTGGAGATCAACTGCGAGGGGCGAAAAGAAGTACTATCCATCCTGTTAGGAGACAACGAGAGTGCAAAATACTGGCGGTGCTGAATGAGCTGAAAACTGGGGCGTGAAGGACATTCTGGTTTTCTGCACAGACGACTCGACCGGGATCAAAAAAGCCATTTCCACAGTTGATTCGAGAACGGAGCATATTAGTTGTAGGACGTAATATCAAATTAGAGAGAAGGTACGAACAGCTTGAGGATTACAAATATTGAAATCAAAAACTTCCGGGGCATAAAACATGCCTCTGTGTTCTTCCCTCTTGATTCACGAATTATATGTCTAATTGGTTCTGGCGATAGCGGTAAATCCACATTACTTACTGCAATCGAATGGGCTTTATGGCCGTCTTGGAATCTTATAGCTACTGATATGGATTTCTACAATTGTGATACTACTGATCCGATCGAAATAACCGTATCAATGACGGAATTGCCAGATGCTCTACAGAAGGAAAACAAGTTTGGTCTTTACCTGAGAGATTATGCGAAAACGATTCTCGGCGGGGATGATGAGCCTACTGATGATGGAATTGCGATACTTACGGTTCAGCTAACCATAGATGAAACATTGGAACCGAAATGGAATGTTATAACCGGCAGAAACGATCCGCGACCGATATCCCATAAAGACAGATGCCAGTTATCCTTTGGTGTGGTCGGGTATGACCATGAAAAGGATTTCCAATGGGGCAGAGGGTCCGTTCTTCAGAAATACACTGACTCCAGAGATGCACTTCATGGGGCCTTTACACAGGCAATGAGACGTGCAGTTGAAAATACAAATCTCGATTCACTTGATGACATTGCTCCTAAAATGGTGGAAGTTGGCGGACAATATGGTGTTTCTTTTAAGGGAGAAATTCACAATCGTTTATTGATGCAGAACGGATCATACTCTACTGCAGTAGGTGTATTTGATGATAAGGTCCCATTTGTGCGACGTGGACTCGGCAGCAAGAGACTTCTTTCCATTGGTATGAATGTGAATGCATATAATGACGGTACTCTGGTTCTGGTAGATGAAGTTGAAACCGGTCTGGAACCATATCGGATTTCCGCATTGATCAATCATTTCCGAACAGAGTTCAAAGAACATGGTCAATTAATCATGACTACACATTCTGTTAGTGCAGTTTGTGAGTGCAATGTGACGGAAGTGGCTGTCTGTAGCAATAACGAAGGAGAATTTAGGCTTCATTATCTTAACGAGAAAGAAGATATTACTGCTGATGTCCAGGCACTTCTTCGATCTTATCCCGATGCATTTCTCTGTAAAAGGGTTATTGTCTGCGAAGGAAAAACAGAAGTAGGGATGCTCCGAGCATTTGAGAAATATCGGGAAAGGAAAGGTAAACCCAGATTTGCATATTATGATGTTGGAATGATTCCTGGGGGCGGTGGTAATAATTTCTTTCAGCTTGCTCGATTGCTTTATGGATGTGGATTTGATGTATCCATTTTAATGGATTCTGACATTTCTAGTGAAGAAACTCAGAAGCAGGAAATGAGAAGTTTGGATATCCCGGTGTTTGATTGGGAACAGGGATATGCTATTGAGGAACAGATCTTTCAAGATGTCAGTCTGGAATGCGCTAATAAGCTATTAGCAATAGCCATTGAAGAAAAATCATTTGAGCACGTTATTTCAAAATTGAATACAGCATTTACTAAAAAAATCCTTCCATACGGTGTGAAAAATGAAGTAATTTATATCAAAGAGGATATTTCTAGTGAGGATAGAGTGAAAATCGGGACAGTTGCAAAAAACAAGAAGTCAGAATGGTATAAGAATACATCGAAAGGTGAATTGATTGGAGATATAATTTTTGATGAATTTGATGGAATGCAGGAGTGCCGATTAAAATCACAGTTTCTCGCTTTACAGAATTGGGTGACCGACAATGAAAGCTGAGGAGATAACACTTATTCAATCCAAACACAATGCTGCGATAATTGCTCCGGCAGGTCATGGAAAAACTGAAATGATCACGGATCTTGTGGATAAATTGCCTGGAACAAAACTGGTTCTGACTCATACGAATGCAGGCGTAGCTGCCCTCATGAATCGCTTCAAAAAGAAAAACGTTGATGCAAGCAAGTATTATTTGTCGACAATTTCATCATTCTGTATGAAATGGACAGAAGCATATCCTTCAACAGCAGGTATTAGACCTACCATGAAGGTAACAGATAAGGATTTCTATTCAAAAATCCATACAGGGACATCGAGGATATTCACTCACAGTTGGGCAAGAGATATTATTGAAAAGACATATAGCTGTGTTCTTGTTGATGAGTATCAGGACTGTGTTCTTGCGCAGCATCAGATTTTTGTGGAGTTAAACAAGACAGTTCCAATATATGTGTTAGGAGACCCTCTTCAGGCAATTTTCGGATTTAAAGAGTCTCTGGTTTCTTGGAAAAACATCTGCTTTGATGTTCTTGAAGATGAGATAGAAACATACCCGTGGAGATGGGAGAAAACAAATCCAGCACTAGGACAGTACCTGAATGATGTTCGAAAGAAATTGCTTCCGGGATTAGATAAGAAGGAAGTAAGGCTATCTACTATTCCCAACCAAACATCAGTATTCAACATCAATCCCGCTGATATTCACGGATCGGTGATCTATAGCATTGTCAAGAAATATGATTCGGTGTTATACATCGCAAAGTGGGAAACAGATACTAAAGCATTTGCAAAAAGTAGCGGGGGGATATTCCAACATGATGAAAAGCAAAACTTAGACGAACTTTACAATTTTGCAATGCGCCTTGATGTTGATGATGTTGTCACAAGAGGAAAAGTATTGTTTAATTTTATTGGCGAATGCGCTTCTGGAGTTTCAAGCGAGCTTGGGTCATATGAAAGTCACATCATATCCGGTGATTATGATTTCCACAGGATTAAAAAGCATCCAGAGTTTGGAAGCAGGATGATCAGACTTCGCGAAACAAACAGCTATGACAGTATGTTGAGAATCCTAGAATGGATAAAGGCGTGCAAGGATCTACGAATTCATAGACGGGAATTATTTAATGAGATGCAACGATCCATCAGGAGAGCGAGAGATAGCCAAGACACTATTCTAAAAGCAGCACAGGATATACGGATGATCCCGGGAAATCAAAGTAAATATTCTAATTTTAAGTATCTTTCATCACGTACACTATTATCAAAGGGTTTAGAATTTGACTGTGTAATCATTGACCTGAGTAAGGTTGACACGGGAAGGGGTAATAACAATCGTTATTCAGTAACAGATATGTATGTAGCAATGACCAGAGCTATGAAGGCGATCTACTTCATCACTGATCAAGAGTCAGTACTTCTTACCGCTCCACAGGGGATTTGACAATGAGGGAAATGATTTATGAATACAAACATTTTATGGAGATTGACACTTTTCCCGAATTTGAAATAGAATACTATGCTCTGGACTATTCCAAAGACTATATCTATGGTGCTCAAGCAGTCTATGATGTGAAAACAAAGAAACATACATTACGGTTGCCTGCAGATTTTGAAGTTCCAAGATTTCTATTATTCCATGAATTGACACACATTCTTGATGTTGAGAAGTATTCTGTCGGAGAGAAGAATCATGATCTCTGTTTACATGGTTTTACAGAATACCACGCATCTCAGGTAGAACTGATGGTTATGATAGGAGCAAAGACAAAAAGAAGTACGGTATGCTTTTCAATGAAGGATCAGATTAACAGATCCGATTGTTCTGTGCAAAAGTACATCAATAATAAGCTGGAAACAGCAAGAAAACTGATACTGGACTTGGATCGATACAGAAGAATAGATGGACTTGGGGTTTTATATAATTTCCTTGGATTGAGATCAATTTGCAGTCTGTATTCGTCTGACTTTATTGATCAATATGATTATAACGACTTTGTGAAAACGATGTCTTCATACCTTTTTATATTCTTGAAGAACTATATGGTCGGATGGGTAAATGATGTAGATAAAGCTGTTGGTCTTTATTCGAATGTACGGGGAAAGATAGACTTTTCTAAAAGGAGATTAATAAAGATATGAATAATACTCTTGATGAAAGAAAAGCAATCCTGGTCTTGATTTCGCAAGTACAAGCATTACGTGATACGATTCAAAGTACATTAAACAATTCTATTGCACAAGAGCATAGCCGTTATGTCAGTTTCAAAAGTTATGCAATAACATATAATGACCTTGCCGAAAGAGCACGTCAAGTATTAAAAATATCAACAGTGTTTTACACATTCAATACCAGAGATATGAAATCATACATGGGTACTCTCTGGGGATATCAAAAGCATGTTATGGAGCAAGTATTATTATGCACAAAGCTTCTTTTATCGAATCTTGAAGGCAGTGTGGATTTTGTCAATGATGAATTCGACAACATTGGAAATTTTATTCAAACTCACCTTCGGGCAGCAATTTACCAGCAGCCGGAAAAAGAAACTGAAGTACAAAATACGATTGAAAATCTGTTGATTGGACGTGGCTTATCAAAAGGAGCAGATTATGATCGCGAATCTGGCAAATTTGAATTTTCAGGTAAGGAATATATTCCCGACTTTATTATTCCGAAAATGAATCTATGTATTGAAGTGAAGTTATTAAAAGAAGGCAGGCGCTCAAAAATGGTTGAGGAAATCAGTGCTGATATAACAGCTTATAAAAAGAAATATGAACGAATTCTGTTTATTGTTTATGATCTTGGAGTGATTCGAGATGAAGTAGAGTTTAAGCGTGATATTGAGATGACGGACGGGGTAAAAGTAGTAGTGGTAAAGCATTGATATATTAAAACTTACGAATATTAATGATCAGAGTTGCATTAAGAATCTTCTTCCGGATAATAATGCGTCCTTAGTTGATGTGCTTCCAACACTGGCCGCTGGAGAATGTTGGTTGTCGGAGATGCTGTTCCCCTGCCAGCGGTGGTTAAAATGGATATGCCTAATCCAGTGCCGAACTCAAGTAATGTAAATGTATATGATGAATGGAATAAAGACTGGATTGATATTGTATTTGACGATGTTATCCGAAGATGGAGAAGAGAATAGCAGCTATACTCTTAATTCTGTTAAAAACCTTTATAAATAAGAAAGCTGTGGCAACATATTGGCAACAGAAAATCGGATAGCCCATATCCGATGGAGAATACAGGTAACCAAAACGCTCTATGCTATATTGCCCATACAAAACTGTTTAGGCCAGGGGCTTAAGGAGCGGGTGGGATTCTTCTTTTTACCCGACT
>CACXBN010000073.1 GCA_902765885.1 uncultured Ruminococcus sp.
GAATGATGCAGAAATTCCAAATCATTCCGACGAATGCCTTCGGTTGGTGAACAAAACAGATTTACTCAACGCCAGGAGGAACCGCGATAAAATCCAAAACCTCAGGGACAAAAAAGCAGCAGAAGAAGAAAAACTTGCGCAGCTGGAGAAGCGTCAGAAGTATTATAATATCGAGATCAAAATCTGCGAAGCCAAAATGAAAGAGTATAAACGAAAAAAACGGAATCGCAGGATTTTTACGCGCGGTGGGATGCTTGAAGCGTTTTTGCGAGAGCCGCTTCTGTTATCGGATAATGATGTGCATGAATTCCTTCAGAAAGTGTTTCGGATTCCCGAAGTTGACGGTATGCTACGCAGATTATTGGAAAACGCTCATACTTTTACTGACGGCGAGTCAAAAAGTGGAACGAATGACGGAGGAGACTGAGAGACCCTTCGTAGAAGGGCGCAATTATACACCGTAACCGGTGCTGTTGCGCTCCTGCGGAGAGCAGTGACCTTCTTTCAGTCGATGGATTTGCTATAGGCGCAAATCACAGGGCAAGCCCTGCGCCGACAAATCGGCTACCCAAATACGTAATTTCATAAAGAGAGAATTTTTAAAGAAGGTGATTTTGAATATCCTGTCCTCATTTTGAAATCAAAATCCGTCAGCGGAGCAAAGGTCAGTCCGCTGTGACGGGTGCGGCGTACCAGAGCGGAGAACGTCTCTTTTCCGTATTCGACCACCGTACGAAAAACTATTCGTATAAATCAATTGAGGTTGTGGCAAAAGGTATTATTCTTTCGGCGAACGCTCCGCCGGAATATGCCGACCGTCAAAATCTATGGAATGCCGTAGAGAAATCCGAGAAGCAATGGAACGCGCAATTATCCCGCGGTATCATCATGGCGATCCCGCGCGAGCTTCCGAAAACCGAATACGAAAAACTGATCCGCGATTACTGCATGGAGCAATTCGTCTCCAAGGGCATGATCGCGGATTATGCTGTTCATGACAAGGGTGACGGAAATCCTCACGCGCATATCATGCTGACCATGAGAGCGATTGACGATCATGGACGATGGATGCCGAAAGCTCACAAAGTTTACGATCTGGATGAAGACGGAAATCGGATTCCGCTCCCTTCCGGAGAATGGAAAAGTCATAAAGAAAATACGGTCGACTGGAACGACCGGGGGAAAGCGGAGATATGGCGCAGTTCATGGGCGGAAATCTGTAATGAATACCTTGAACGCGCCGGCAGCGAAGAACGTCTCGATCTCCGATCTTATGAACGCCAGGGACGCGAAGAATTGCCTATGATCCATCTCGGACCGGCTGTTTCAAATCTCGAGAAAAAAGGCGTCCACACCGAAATCGGTGAATACAACCGGCAGATAAAAGCGTATAATTCCAAACTGTCACGGCTGAAAAAACTGCTTGCGGATATCAGATCATGGCTGAGTAAATTCAATGAATCGGCGGAAGAAGTCAGGGAGGAAAACAGATCACAGCCGACGATCCTTGATTACCATTACGCATATCTCGACATGAAAAAAGAAGGACGTTTTGGATGGTCGACCGCGGCCAAAAACAAAGCTTCCGTAAAGGATTTGCAGTCCACCGCGCAGATTTTTTCATGGATGCAGAGAAACAATGTATACACGCTCGATGATCTTGACTGCACCGTATCGGAATGTCAGGCTGATTTTGACCGTATCTCGGAGAACCGAATCGCCGTAAAGAAACTTGAGACGGGATTGAAATATCTCGAAACGGCTGAACGGCTGAAGCCTGTTGCCGATAAAGCCAAGACAGGATTCAAGATGCTGCGTGAGAAGTACGCCGAAGAACACCGGGATGAGATAGCAGAATATAACAAGGCCGTCCGGTATCTGAAAGCGAATCAGATGATCACGGACGACCGTAGAAAATATGAGGCGAAACGCGAGAGCCTTATGGAGGAGATCGAACAGACCGAGGAGAAACTCCGCGCTGCCGATCTTGATCCGGAAATCATTCGGACGATCCGATATCAGGTCGAAAAGGTCACGGAAGCCGGAGGCATTCCGGAGAAAAAGGAAAGCGTGCTCGGGAAGCTCGAACGGTACAAGGAGGAAGCAGGGGCACAGAAATGGCAGGAGGCAGAGAGAAAGAAGCCCGTGGTTGAATGATAATATTTCCTCATACAGTGTCTGGGAAATCAGATCGATAATGATAGCTTATCAGGACTGATCAAAAATCTTGTTCTTCAGATCCCTGACGCTGACGTTCACATCTTCCCATGTCAAGTTTCTGACGAAAAAGTTCTCTTGACGGTACCTGTTCCACATCTCTTTCATATAAGGATCAGTACGGACTGCTTCAAGTATCGCATCAATCCGTGAAATCAACACTGTCGTTTCGCGCTTATCGCTGGTTGCTATGAAAGCGTCGTGAAGCACCTTATAATCAATGGTTTTCTGTTGTGAAAGAACACAGATGTCGTAGAAATCACGCATTCTGGTGTTAGCGGTTTCCCGTGCCATTATGGTCTCCAGCTTTTCGCCGAGCATTGTTTCCAGATTGTATGTCCAAATTGAAATTGAACGATCCTCAAACATCAGCTTATACGAAAACTCTACGGCTTGGGGTGTGATCACATCTCCGGTCGATATATCTATATTTATCGCCTGACGGAGTCGTTCCAATGTGCCTTCCAGCATAAAACGGATTCCGGGGTAGTCATGCTCTTCCATGATCTCCGATGCTTTTGTAACAGCAAAAGATACTTCGTCTGGCACATCGATCCTGATGATTTCCTCGATCACTTTCCGCGCCTTTTCCATTGTAAACGGGAGCGATTTCACAGTAGTATCGATATCCATCGTTGCTCTGGCTTCCAATCCTACAACGGCAGCGACAAGCATACCGCCTTTCAGGATGAAGTTGTTCCGGTATGGGGAAAGCGACATCCGTTCCAGAAACCGCTCCATAAAGAAATTACGGATCAGTACCTTAGAACGGGTATCATCCCCTCCGGACAGATTCCGAACTTTTGCTTTCAGCTGCATGGATGTTTTTATCACAGCATAACCTCCGTATATGTTCTCACTTCCTCTTCAATTCCGAATTCCCGCGCATAGTTGATAAGGTTTCCGAGGTTTTTTCCCTGACTATTCATGTATTCCTTCATGGCAGTCTGAAATGTTTGGATTTCAATATCTTTCTTAAATCGGATAATATCGCAAATTGTGCGCTCTCTATCATATACGGGGACTTCATTTCCGAACCCGGTATTAACGCGGGTGATTCCGATCTGATACCATTCAGGCTTGGCGTGGATTACTCGAACACCTTGTTTGCTGATGTGAGTGGAATTGTAGTTTTTCGGAACGGTGACTGTGGTGAATACCGGTTCCCGATCCATCAGGCTGTGAAGATAGAGAGCGCTCTCATAAGAGAACACGATTCGGTTGCTTCGAAGGTAAAGAATGTAGTAATCATCCGGCCATGCATCTCTCGACATATAAACGCCGTGAGCCGCACGTTCCATCCCTCGTGCAGCGACGTATTTTGCCAGCGTTTGCTTGGAAATATTGTTCTCCAACACCACTGACGTTTGAAGGAAACCGTTTCCTTCTTCTACAAGCCGATCCAGCAGATCAAATTTACTCATTTCTCGTATCGCTTTCAGTTCACTTTCACGCTATTTATTTTATCATAAGGTGGCGAAAAAGTAAACCTATTTTTCGAAAATCGTCAATAAATTTTCATGAACATCAAAAATAATCATATATATGATCGCATATTATTATTCGTAAAGACAGATCGTAAAACGTACACCGACACCCGAAGAGGCAATTATTCAAAGGAGAAAATCTATGGATGAAGAAAAAGTTGAAACCACTAACGAAAAGAAGCCTCAGCAAGAGAGCATCTTTCACATGGAGAAGGACAGAACCAGTTACGTCATCAGTTTGCATTTCAGCCAGAATGCTGCCGAAACATTGGAGGACAAGATGAAAAGGCTCATCCGGCAGGACGTGAAGGATGGGAAGGTCTGAACGGATGTCGGTTCAAACGGGTTTCCGATAAAGCAGCCCAGATCATGACAAAAACTTATTGAAAAAATGGAGGAAAAAGTGAAAAACTTCTTTGATACATCTTGACAACACACATCTCAAGGGAGGTTTCATAGCTCGGATCGTAGTCTTTGTACTGCTGTTTCAGATCTTCTATGACGTTTCTCAGATTGCGGCAGTGCATGGCATATATGTGGAAGTCCTGTCCCGCTGAGGTGTACTTACCGAAGTCTATCTCAAAATCGTACTGTTTTACCGTGAAATCCTTGTTTTCAAGCCGGTCTATCATTACCTCATCAAGTTTGTACATGGCGGTTCTCCTTTCACATATACACCCTGTCAA
>CACXBN010000074.1 GCA_902765885.1 uncultured Ruminococcus sp.
CCATAATTGATGAAGTGGGAAAACTCCTGGGAATTGAAGATCAACTCAATGCTCTAATTATTGTGAGGTCCTACTATAATCTTGTGAAGGATGAAGCCAAAGAAAACCTTGTCAGTAATCTGATTGATGAGATAAAAGGTGTGTTGATCGATAGCTTTGTTAATTCCGTTGACTATCGTAAGTTGTCTCTCCATGAGATGTTCCTTCTGAAACTTCGTACATTCGGATGCCTCACGAGAACGGACATATACACACCGAACTACGATCTGGCCTTTGAGTATTCTCTCGATAAACTGGCAATAGAATATAGGGATGGGTTTTCTGGCTTTGTAAATCGTGTTTTCGATCCAAGAACATTACAGGGTAAAGACAAAACTGGCCTGATCAAGATCCACGGTTCTGTAAACTGGATTGTGGAAGATGGGAAAGTTAAGGAGTACCAGCCAAAGTTTAAAGACGGGAAGGTCAAAATTGATGATACAGCTCCAGTACTGATTTATCCTACGTCTCATAAGCTGTACCAAACGTATAGCACTCCATATAGTGAACTCATGCGGCATATGCTGGATGAAATGGAGACCGGAAAGAATGTTGTGATTGTCCTTGGCTATAAGTACGGTGATGACCATATCAATGAGATCCTGTTCAAAGCTTTAGAGAATCCCAACAATATTTTTTATTTCTTCCTCTATAACCCCGATGAGCAGGGTGAGTTCATCGATCAACTGAAGCGTCTTTCTGATAGCATGCCTAATATCAATATTCTGACTGGCAAAGTACTGGCAGATTATAAGTCCTTTGTGAAGTATATCCTTCCTGCGACTCCTGAAAAAACTGACCAGGAGAAGGCAATAGAGCTTCTCCAGAAAGTGTTGGTGGGACATGCAGGTAAATGAGATCGGAAGAATTACAAAAATAACAGGTGCTAAGGTATTGATTCGCGTGACGGTTCCGGCTGCCATCAACCACATTGGAGTTGAGGGCTTTATAACAAGCTACATTTCAATCGGATCGCTAGTGGGAACCAGGCTTGTAGATGGACGTCTGCTTGTAATGACTGTTGAGGAGATTTACGATAGTGATGTAGACATTTTCGTATCCTCATCTATCAGTGGCATTTATGATGAAATTACGGAAAAGTTCACGTTTGGCACTAACACGTATCCGTTAGTTGGCGAACAGGTTTTTAAACTGTGGAACAAGATACTGGAGCATATCTTTGCACCTACAGAAAAGACAGCTCCATCAACGATCGGAACGTATATTTATGATAGCAGTGTAGCTGTTGGATACAACCCTAATGTTCTCTTTGGAAAGCATCTCGGAGTGTATGGCAATACAGGAAGTGGTAAAACCTGTACAGTTGTTTCTATCATTCAGAAGTATATCAGGGAGAATCCTGAGAAGGATATCAAATTCATTATTCTTGATGTGAACGGTGAGTATCGAACGGCTTTTCACAAAGAAGAATACGAATACTACGAATTTGACACTCTTCGATTCAACCACACGATTCTGAACATAGCGGAATATGGTAGACTTTTCCGAACTTCGGAAGCCACACAATTTCCCGCGATTCGAGACAGCATTTCCGTTTTATCAAATCGTGGAAGCCAAAAGTGGGATTTGAAGGAATTGCCGAGACAACTAAGTGCATGGGTCGAAAAAAGCAAAGTAAGCGATTTTAATAAGAATCAGCTCATGCAATACCTTCAAACGTTATTCCTTCGTGTCGAATCCATACTTGATGATGCTGAACTTATGGCAGTTATCAATTCAGATGAAGAAAATACTTTAAGAAGAATTCTGAAATCTGACAAGAAGGTTCATATTCTTGACTTGCAGGTTTCCATAGATGCGCTCGACATCGTACTGTATCTTCTGTTTAAAACGATCTACCAGTATAAAGTGGAGCAGAAAAAAGAAGAAGTACCTGATCCGACACATTTGAATTTGGTGCTGGAAGAGGCACATAGATATATTAACGCTGATCTCAATGAGACTAAACTTGGGAACTATTACATTGACAAACTATCGCGCGAGGGGCGAAAGTTTGGTATCGGATTAGTAATATCATCACAGGTTCCATCGATGTTGTCATATGAGATCGTCAGCCAGTGCAACTCTGTGATCATGCATAAGATTACCAGTAAGCGGGACATGGAGTTTCTAAGGGGAGTTCTCAGAATATCCAACGATGCTTTTTACTTGCAAATGAGTGCTTTGGAGAAACAGCATGCGATTGTATGCGGTGAAGCATTTCCAAATGATAGCATTGTAAAAATACATGATGCTTACCCGCTTCCACAAAGTAATGATCCAGTGATTGATGACATCCCTTTTGGGCAGAGGGCACCCCATTCTGAGCCAGAGCAGTTTGGTATTATTGAACTTAATGAGGTTGGTGTGCCCGAGGATAAAGATGAGTGGGATGAGCTTATAGAGCAATTACAGGAAAGCCCAAATTTTCAGACAACCCACAGCCTAATAGCAAGGCTGCAAAAGAATAGCTATTGGACGGAGTATCAGGTTGATCAATTATGTGGGGCAGTAATTGATAATTCCCAGGTTGGATGGGTAATAGGTGATACTGATGTCTGCTCTTTTTACAGAGGTCTTCTTGGGGACATTGCTGATAGGACTGGGAATTTGAAAGCTGTGTACGATATGGTCTTTGAGGCTAAGGAAGATCAAAAAGGGAATGATTGGAAGGAACTTGAAGCTGAACAGATTATTGACGAGGAGTTACCTTTTTGATAATGGCTCCAACAATGGAATAATTCTATGAGAAACGAAGACTTTCTGGATTTTTTACGTTACATTAAGCTACCTCGTGGCATACTTCTCGGCGATGGAACTACTTATCGCCTTGAAAAGCAAGACTTCCCTCCATGGAAATTCCGACAAGAACTGGACTCGTTCGAGAAAATTCTGGTTTTATCCGATGGTAATCTGCATGTTGTCGGTGGAGTGTTGTTCTATGGAAGCGTTGATATTCAGGTGACGACGCTGCCAAGA
>CACXBN010000075.1 GCA_902765885.1 uncultured Ruminococcus sp.
ACAACCGGGCACAGAATTATCCCTCCTATGCATACAGTCATCCACTGTTTTCAGAAGGAATGAAGATATACAGTGATTCAAAGATCGGAGATTTTCTGCAGTCAATGGACAGAAATGCGGGAGCTGTGTTTCAGGATGACTGGAACCGCGAGCAAAACCACAGAGAACGGATCTATATTTCATATGCTTCCACCTCAAAGCACTGTGAGGCCGGGGATCTCAGTATTGTAGAGATAGGGCATTCCAAAGAGAATGAAGAGACAAATATCTTTAACTATGCAATTGCCTATGATACAGAGAACCGTGAACCGCTGTTCTATGAGCTATATCCTGGGAGCATAAACGATATCTCACAGCTTCAGTGTACGGTAGACAAAGCGAAAGAATATGGCTATAAGCGGATCGGTTTTGTGCTTGACCGCGGCTACTTCAGCAAAGACAACATATATTATCTGGAAGAGAACGGCTACAGCTTCATCATGATGCTGAAAGGAAAGGCGGATCTTGTACAAAAATGGATTCTGGAGAATAAAGGATCCTTTGAGACCAGCAGGGCGTGCAACATTCCGACATACGGGGTATACGGTAAGACGATAAAAAAGAAACTGTTTGCAACAGATAAGGAACCGCGATATATCCATCTTTACCACAGTGCAGATTTAGAGGCTCATGAACGGGGAGAAGTTGAAAAAAAGATCAATCAGTTAGCAACGTTTCTGAACGGAAACATTAATAAGTTCAGAGAATTCGGTCCGGGAATGGAAACGTACTTTGAACTGTACTATGATGAGAAAGCGGAGCAGAAGCAAAAGAAGGGCGAGAAGGAGAAACAGGGACAGACAGCCAGAAAATTTGTGCTTTTCGAAGAAAAGACCGCCGTTATAGAACTGAAACTGAAGCTATGCGGATATTTCTGTATAGTTACATCGGAGAATCTAACGGCAAAGCAGGCACTGGAGATCTATAAAGGCAGGGATGCGTCGGAAAAACTGTTTCTGACCGATAAAACACTCCTTGGCAATCACGCTTTAAGGAGCAGCACAGAGAAATCTGCGGCATCTAAGATCTTTATAGAGTTTGTGGCGCTGATCATCAGGAATCGCATATATAACTATCTGAGGGAAGCGATGAAGGGGATGGCGAAAAAACCGAATTATATGACAGTACCGGCTGCGATACATGAGCTTGATAAAATCGAAATGTCGAGGCAGCTGGATGGTATATATCGTATGGACCATGCGGTGACAGCAACCCAGAAGATGATTCTGAAAGCCTTCGGGCTGACAGAAACAAATGTGAAATACCGTGCAGAAGAAATCAGTAAACGGCTTGAATTAGATATCTGAGGAGGAACACAAAAATGGCGAGAATGACATCAATGGAAGCACTGGACGCAAAGATTGAGAAAGCACAAGCGCAGGTGAGTAAAACAAAGAAACAGTATGATGCTGCCGTAGCGGTGCTCAGCGACCTGTTGGACAAAAGGGATGCGCTCCGAAGGGACGAGCAGGTAAGGGCGATCATGAAAAGTGATCGGACGTATGAGGAAGTGCTTGCCTTCCTTGGGGCAGAAGAAACAGGAGAAGAAGCATGATGGCCACAAAGAATCCTGAAAGTATTGCGGACAGACTTAAAAAGATCGTCGATTTAAACGGGCACTCGTATCTGGAGGATGAACCATACAGAGTTTATAAAGAGCTTGTAGAATCAGGCGCTGCCGACAGAAAAACGGCCGCCGCAATTCTTCACTTTTTCACATCCGGATCGATGATAAGTGTTGATTCTGCTTATGATGCGGAACAGGTATCAAAAACGATTCAGAGAGAATGCAGCCTGAACAAAAGAATGGCTGACAGACTTGCACTGATCATGTCTTCCCTTTATTCCGATGATCACAGGAGAGAGTGGAAAAGCAAGAATATGGAAGGTCTGAAACAGTTCTTGAGTGAAGAATTCATCTGTGTCTGGAATGGGTTTGCTGTCTGGGATGCCGGAAACGGGACAGTGGACTGTCACTACGAAGCCAACATAGTTCTTATGCCAACGGAAGCAATATCTGAAGATAAGGAGTTGGCCGGACAATTAAAAAAGAATCCGTATATGACAAAAGAGGCAATCCACGATGTGTTTGCCAAACGGCTCAAGGCTTATCTTGACCATGAGTTTGACTACTACTGTACATGCGAGGATTATTATGAACCTGTTGTTGAGGACTTCGGGGAAAATCTGAAGTATGATCTGTCTCAATGGAGCGAAGAAAATGGGTTCATATATATATCTTTTGAAGGCGACGGAGATGATGATGGGTACGAGCCGAAGTACAGGAATAACTGGTACTAACCTATACGATGGGGCGATTTAGTCGGAAAATCTCTGGAAAATAAGGAATATACGGCGATTACTCAGGTTGTGAAAATTTTTTTAAAAATGGTGTTGACAAGTGTCTACAGCGTGAGTATAATAATGTTAGTGTAGACAAGTGTCAACGCTAAATCGGATATCGCAAAAGCCAAAAAACAGCTTATTGTTACAGGAGAGGAGAACGGCAGGTCGTTTCGAACACATCAAATGCTTGCCATATATCGTTATGAATCAGGTAATGTTATCAGACAGTGAATGGAAAATAATGAAGGTCCTTTGGGAAAGATCCCCGTCCACCCTCGGAGAGCTTACTAAAACGCTTGAGCCGGAAACAGGATGGACACGCGCGACCGTTTTTGTCATGCTGAAGCGTTTGATAGCAAAAAATGCGGTCAGATTGAACGAAGGGGTTCATGCGAATGAGTATGTGCCCGCGATTAACAGGGAAGATGTTGCTCCGGCAGAAACCGAATCATTTTTGAATCGTGTCTATGACGGGAGTATCGGTATGCTTTTTTCTGCACTGACATCCAGGAAGGAACTGTCATCTAAGGAAATAGACGAGCTGAGACAGATCTTGGACGAAGCGGAAAAAAACAGAAAGGAATAATATATGATAGCCTACATTATATCATTGTCTCTTCTGACTGCGGCTGTTATTCTCGTAAGGGCTATTTTCAGGAAAAACGTTCCGGCGAGGCTCATATATGCTCTGTGGCTGGTTGTGCTCATACGCATGGCTGTTCCGGTAACTTTGTTTAATGTAGACGTTAAACTTCCGGACTTCGGGCTTTCTGAAAACGCACCAGTAACGGAACAAACGGATAAGACTGTTGTGAATCAGCAATCAGGCCCCGGCACGATTGTGATGCCGGTCCCGGAGAACACCCCACAGACTGTGGTCCCTGATGACGGCCATACAATGCATAATGGAAAAGAACCAGTTTCACAGCAGTCGTTTCCAGAGGCGGATGATACAATTTCAAAGACTGCAAATCCCGTGTCATGGAAACACATTCTGAACATTATATGGGCATCCGGCGCTGCAGTACTTGCAGTATGGTTCGGTGTATCGGGTATTTCATTCTATCGAAAATTGTTTAAAGACAGAAAAAAATACGGGTTATATAAAAATGTTAAGGTATATATTTCTTCATCAGCGGGAGTTCCGTGCGTTGCGGGAATAGTTCCGTCCATCTATGTGACACCGGAAACCGCAGACAGGAATTCCGGACCATATATATTAAAACACGAATATGTCCATATCCGTCACGGGGATCACATATGGTCGATAATCAGAAGCATTGTGCTGACGATTTTTTGGTGGAATCCTATAATATGGGCAGCAGCCTTTTTTTCCAAAAGAGATTCCGAACTTGCCTGTGACGAGGCAGTTTCTTTTAAAATGAATGACAAAGAGCGCCTTAAATATGCCAATATACTGCTTGCTACGGCACCGCAGGAACGCAATTATGCGACAGGACTCGGCAGTCCGCCGCTTAAAGAAAGGATACTTATGTTGACAAAAAAACCCAGAAACAGATTTATTTGCTTTGCATTGGTACTATTGCTTGTGCTCAGTGCAGCCGGCTGTTCTTTTGTAGCTGTAGGAAGAGAAAATGATGAAAATGTTCCGGGAAATACCGTGAATGACGATTCAGGCAGTACGGGCAATCAGGAAACAGACTCACAAGAGACAGAGCCCGATGAAACAAAGCCACAGGAGACAGAACCGGAAGAAACAGATTCAGAGGAAATAATACCCTCAGAGATTCATGATACAGAACCCGGTGACAGTGACACCAAGGTTGAAACCGAAACTCAGCCGGCTGAAACAACAGATATGTCCGGAGAAAACCAGCCTGAGGAATGGCTTACGACTTATTATGAAGCCGGAGATAAACTGACCGTATCTTTCGTCGCGGGAAAATCAAATGGTACGATAACAACGTTTCTTGCGAGCGATCCAAGCGACGTGAATTTTGATGTGTTCTGGACCGTAAACACAAAGCCTTCATCTGAAATCATAATTGCCTTTTATACTGAATCGTTCAGGGAAGGGGGAAAATCACTGAGGGAAAAGTGTTATGACGCATTTGATTCTCTTCCCGTTCCTTCGGCAACAGAAACCTCAGACCTGTCAAACAGCCAGGAAGTGCGCCAGGCTGTAAGCAAGGTCCTGAATGTAACGCTGAACGGTGCTATGGTGACTGGAGATCTGTACAGAACGCAGGGGAACGGACATGTTGATTATGTGTTTGGGTTTGACGACGGATATGTTATCAGCCCTGGGGATGAGATAGTTATTACCATTGATTCAGTTCAGCCGGCTGAAACAACAGATATGTCCGGAGAAAACAAGCCTGAGGAATGGCTTACGACTTATTATGAAGCCGGAGACAAACTGACTGTATCTTTCGTCGCGGGAAAATCAAATGATACGATAACAACGTTTCTTGCGCGCGATCCAAGCGATGCGAATTTTGACGTGTTCTGGACCGTAAACACAAAGCCTTCATCTGAAATCATAATTGCCTTTTATCCGGAATCGTTCAGGGAAGGGCAGAAATCACTGAGAGAAAAATGTTATGACGCATTTGCTTCTCTTCCCGTTCCTTCGGCAACAGAAACCTCTGATCTGTCAAACAGTCAGGAAGTGCGCCAGGCTGTCGGCAAAGTCTTGAGTGTAACGCTGAACGGAGCTGTTGTGACAGGAGATCTGTACAGGACGCAGGGAAACGGACATGTTGATTATGTGTTTGGGTTTGACGGCGGATATGTTGTCACCCCCGGAGATGAGATAGTTATTACCATTGATTCAGCTCAGCCGGTCGATACTGCTGTTAATTATAATTTGGCAAGGGAATACCAGGACATCACGTACAACATTGCCTATCTGGGAAAATTGTACTATGGGGAAACTCCTATCATAAGCGAAGAAAAGCTTAACGACTGGGTCAACAACGTATTCCTGAAAAAGACAATCGACGAGCAGAACGCTCTTCCGACGATGGTGCAGGCCATCCGGGAACTGGGCATTACCAGGGAACAGCTTACCGCTCTCAACGAAGAGCGGAAGACGCTCGGGGACGACATGATCCTGACGGACGAGTACATTTCCGCGCTGTTCTTGGATGAAAACGAAATGAAGCAAAAGCTAATGAATCCGACGGCATACATGTTCGATGGCGTGATCTACACATGGGAGAAGATCGTGAGGATGACGTCCGAAGAACTGGAGGCAATCGGGCTGGACGAAAAAACACTGGAGGAGTATGTTGACCGTGTGATCGAATACTATACCGAAAACAAGATCCTCGATGAAAAATACCTGCGGGCGTTTTGGAAAAACTACTGATCAGAGACTTCTTTGAGGGTTATCATCAATCATGGAGCTTTCCCCCGCATGTCCCGTCTCTCCGACGATAACCGGGTTCAAACAATCAACAGACGGTATATTATATATAGGTTATTTTCAGACCTTGTTTTTACAATACTATTATGAGTAAAAATCTTGACAATATGAGTAAAAAAAGTATATAATCACTTTTGTTGAAAGCATTGATGGAGACGTTGACTGGTAAAAAAGTTGCAATGCAGAGAGCAGGCGGATGGTGCGAGCCGGCAGCATCTTTCAGAAGACATCACTCCGGAGCAGCAGGCAGAAACCTTTATCGGACTAGAGCCTAGACGGGATCCTCCCGTTACAGAGGAGACGTATCATGTGTGCGAGTGGTTATAAGCAGTAATACTGTCCCGGACAAGTTCCGGGACTTTTTGTTTTACACCCGTGGCACAGAGAATTATAAGGAGAGCGGAAAACCCGCAGGAGAGCAATGTACGAAAAAGTGCAAACTAACATGAACTTCGTGGACAGAGAAAAGGAAACCCTGAAGTTCTGGCAGGAAAATGACATTTTCAAGAAGCAGCTCGAAGAGAGCAAGGGCAGAGAAGGATACACATTCTATGACGGACCTCCCACGGCGAACGGAAAGCCTCATATAGGACATGTCCTTACACGTGTCATCAAAGACATGATCCCGAGATATCAGTGGATGAAGGGAAAGGATGTTCCGAGAAAGGCCGGATGGGATACCCATGGACTTCCCGTTGAGATA
>CACXBN010000076.1 GCA_902765885.1 uncultured Ruminococcus sp.
AGAAAAAGTCAGGGGAGCAACCGGTGTGGGTGAAGGATTTGTCGACAAAGTATCAGAAGATGTTGCAAATCCTATAGCGTCTCAGCTTTCTATTGTGATATCATTTATCCTGATTTTTATTGCCGCACTCATCATTCTCAAATTAATTACACTGATACTTGATGCTATATTCAAACTGCCGGTTCTCAGTTTCGCAAACAGACTGTTCGGTGTGATTTTTGGAATAGCTGAGGGTGTTCTCGTTGCATATGTGATTGCTATAGTGTTTTCATCATTGCTAAAAAATCTCGGAGTAATAGCTCCTCAGGTATTTGGCGGATTCAAAGTCGAAGACACATATGTATGTAAATTCTTATTAGAACATAATATTTTCGATTTTTTCACTGATTTATTTAAATAACAGGTAAGGTACAATAAACATGGTAATGTGTTCCAGATGCAAAAAAAATGTCGCTGTGGTCTTTATTAAAAATATAAACAATAATGTCGAAAAGACTGAAGGACTGTGCATAAACTGTGCCAGAAAACTGGGCATCAAACCAATAGACGAACTTATAGCACAGACTGGCCTTGACGATGAAACCATCGAAAGACTGAACAATGATATGCAGTCATTGATCGAAAGCGGGGAAGTGAATCTTGATGATGCAAACTCAACCGCTCCGCTGCTCAATTTCTCTAAATTATTTGGCGACAACAATATTGGACAGGAATCAGTAAAGCAGCAGAAAAACAAAGAAAAAACCACTGCTGAAAACAAAGAATATAAATTTCTCAGCACATACTCTACCAATCTGACAGAGAGAGCAAGAGAGGGAAAACTTGACAGGATTGTCGGAAGAGAAAAGGAACTCGAAAGAGTGATTCAGATCTTGTGCAGAAGGCAAAAAAACAACCCCTGTCTCATCGGAGAACCGGGAGTTGGCAAAACCGCAATTGCTGAAGCCCTCGCTGAAAAAATTGCCGATAATTCTGTTCCGTATAAACTCAAAGATAAAGATGTCTGCCTTCTTGATCTTACTGCACTTGTTGCCGGAACTCAGTTCAGGGGTCAGTTTGAATCAAGGGTGCTTGGGCTCCTGAATGATGTCAAATCAAAAGGCAACGTCATTTTGGTAATAGACGAAGTACACAATATTGTCGGAGTGGGAGACGCTGAAGGCAGCATGAATGCCGCAAATATACTGAAACCTGCGCTCTCAAGAGGAGAGATTCAGGTTATCGGTGCCACTACTTTGACTGAGTACAGAAAATACATTGAAAAGGATTCGGCTCTTGAACGAAGATTTCAGCCTGTTACCGTTAACGAGCCTTCACTTGCAGATACGGTAGATATTCTGAAAGGAATAAAAAAGTATTACGAGGATTATCATGGAGTAAAAATAGAGGATAATCTGCTTTCATCTGCCGCTGCCTTATCAGAGAGATATATTACTGACAGGTATCTGCCGGATAAGGCGATAGACCTGATTGATGAAGCGGCAGCAAATATTTCGATGCATTCACCGGAAATCAATGAAAGACATTCAATAGTTGACAGAAAAGTTGTTATTCAAAAAGCCATGAATGAACTTGAGGCATCGATTAACAACGGCGATTCAAACGCTTCTCAGGATGTCATAGATGAGAGATATAAGAGTCTGGCGGATCTTAAGGCGGAAAATCTCAGACTTGATGAAAGACTCGGAGAACTTGATCAACTTTGCGGAAACATTTACATGAAGGAAAATGATCTTGCAAAAGTTATTGAGATATGGACAGGTATACCTGCATCATCGATCGAAATCAGCGATTACGAACGTCTTGACAACCTGGAAAAAAGACTAAAAGAAAGAATAATCGGACAGGACGAAGCTGTACATGCAGTGAGCAAAGCTGTAAGACGTTCCAGAACAGGCATTTCATATAAAATCAAACCTGTCTCGTTCATTTTTGCTGGTCCAACAGGAGTTGGAAAGACAGAGCTTGTTAAAGTACTTGCTAACGATCTGTTTTCTTCTCCGGAAACACTTATAAGACTCGATATGAGTGAGTACATGGATAAGTTTTCCGTATCTAGAATAGTCGGTTCACCTCCTGGATATGTGGGATATGATGATGCAGGACAGCTTACTGAAAAAATTCGTAGAAGACCGTACTCGGTTATTCTGTTCGATGAGATAGAAAAAGCTCATCCCGATGTTCTGAATATTCTTCTCCAGATTCTTGATGACGGGATAATTACCGATTCTCACGGCAAACAGGTGGATTTTTCCAATACAATAATCGTAATGACAACAAATGCCGGAAGCACTTATGCACAGAACAAGCCCGGGTTTACTTCATCACCTAAAGCGATGTATGAAGATAAGACAAAACGTGCTCTGGAGGAATTTTTGCGCCCTGAATTCATAAACAGAGTGGATGAGATAATTACATTCAATGCTCTGTCCCATGATAATTTCAGAGAAATCGCTAAAATCATGCTCGGTGATCTTTCTGGTGTCCTTAAGAAAAAAGGCATATATGTCACATTCACCGATTCTTGTGTTGAACATATCGCTGTAAGCTCATATTCCGAAAAATACGGTGCAAGAAATATGCGCAGGTTTATACAAAATGAGATAGAAGACAAAATTGCCGGCAAGATAGTTGAAACTAGAGGAAATCTCTCTTCACTCACGGTCGATTTTGAGGGTAATGACATAGTTTTGAAATAAAATAACAAAAGGAAGGCTGCAGTCTTCCTTTTGTGACGATTTAGGGAAAGGAGGAAGCACAGATGAAATATCAGAATTCCTGGCACCTGCTGTCAAGTTCGGACACAATCGAAAAACTTTCGTCAGATATGTATAAAGGCCTTACTGAGCAGGAAGTTGTCAAAAGAAGAAACAGTTCAGGAATTAACGATGTTTGGCAGGTAAGCCATACTTCGTTCGTCAAAAAAATATTAGAATCCGTTTTTGATTTATCGACGCTTCTTGCTGCCCTCATAGTTGTAATATCAGCACTGCTCCTCCCGGATAAAATGACAGCAGTTGTTATGGGTATAATAGTAATAATATGCGTTGTTACCAAAACAATTATCAGCTTTCTGTCACAAAAAATGATAGAGCGTTCTTTCGAATGCAAAATACCACAGGCTACTGTTATAAGAGAGGGGAAAATCAGAATATTGCCTGCATCCGAACTTGTTGTCGGTGATGTGGTTTTCCTGGAAAAAGGAGATACTGTTCCCGCTGACGGAAGGGTAATATCAGGTTATGATTCCATTGTTTCGGAAAGAGGGATAACATCCAACAAGACAGACGTACATAAGTTCGACACTATAATCAAGAGCGATGACAAAGCTTCCGAGATTCCTTGCGAATTCAGATCAAACATAGTCTATGCGGGATCTGCCGTAAAATCAGGAGCTGTCAGGATGATAGTAACATCCATAGGCTCCGATACACTTATCTCAATCAATAAAGGAAAGATTCTCATTTCCGAACAGAACGCTGAAATACCGCTGATGGAGAAAACAAAGCGATCAGCCAGAAACATGAGTATGATAATTCTTGCATGTTCCATGGTGCTTCTTGTTTTATCTCTTGTCCTTCATACAAACGTGAATTCCAGGATATTTCTCATAATCAGCTCTCTGCTTTGCGCTGTTGCATCTATGAGTGATTTTACTTTAATATCCGGATATCTTTCAATTTCATCAAAAATGATCCTGAATGATAATAAAACCGCAGAAAACCATATATCTTTCAGAAAATTATCTGAGTTTGAGAAATTATCGAAGATAGAAACACTCATCGTTTTCGGAACAAGTTATTTTAAATCAGGCAATGTTGAAATACTTGCTCACAGATCTTCGTCCGGATTTTATAATATTCATAATGACAACGCTGACATAATAGAAAATGTTGAAGAATTAATAAGGCTTTGTGTGTATGCAATCGCGAGGGGAATTTATGACCTGAGTGACAACGGGAAAAACACCAGGACGCCCACTATGATGTCAGAACTCATATCCAGGATAGTTGATGCCCATAACAGACAAAACCCAAATGAAAAACTCGTTTTTCAGGGGGCTGTTATTGACCACAGAGATGCCGGCATAGCTTATTCCGGAGGCATATACACTTCTATAGTCTACCATGATCACCAGACATATGCAGTTTCATGCGGTGACATAGATAAGATCATTGGTTGCTGCTCGTTCTATATGTCGGGCAATGATGTTTCTGCAATCGATCAAGACTTCAGTGAAAAAATAATCAGTGAATGCAGAGAGCTTGTAAGCCTGGGAGCTAAAGTAATTGCTGTTTCCAAAAAAGATACTCAGTATTCTAAGCTCGACAGACCCGCACTCATAACTCAGAATATGGTATTTATGGGATATCTTGCTGTAGTTCAGGAAAAAGAAAACAGCAGCACATATCACGGAGAAGACTATCTCTCGGGTGTATCAAAAATGGCAGATACGAAAATTGTTCTGTCAAATGACCCGTTGTTCGATCTTATATATTCAAAGAGAGTGGGAATACTTCATGATTCATCTAAAATCATTAAGATCAGAGAGTATAAAGATATTGATTGGAATGACATAAAAAAAGATGGTGCTCTTGTTGATTATTCGGAATTCGATTCGGGAAATCTGTCAGGTGTTTTTGCAAACTTTATCAAATTGACAAAAGAAAAATCATCTTATGAAGAAGACCTTAATGAAATAATTCCCACGATTACCGTCATAGGATCGGACATGGAAGAATCAGGCGCGATGAACAGGGCGGATACGTCCATCGTCATAAACAATAAGGGGTATAAGCATCAGCCTGAGAGGATTTTGAATTCAGCATCTGTTCTTGTGAAAACCAATAACAAAAACAACAGGAACGGATTCGGAGGAATGGCGGGTGTTCTTAAGGCAATAGAAGTTTCAAGGCACATTGTAACTTGTTCAAGAGCTTCAAGAAATTACCTTTATTCCTCACATGTGATGAAGTTTATCCTTCTCATGTATTCCGTATTGTCAGGCGCGATAGTAATAAACCCTTTGTTCTTCGCTGTTTGGAGTTTGATAATAGATCTGGTGGCTGTTGTTTCTATATCATTGTCATCGTCATCTCACTCAAAGAACAAAGAATTCATAGAATACGGAGACATAAAGGCTAAAGTATATGCAGTTGTTTCTGGTGTTATCTCAGGAATACTGGTCCTCCTGATGGATCCGCTTTATACTGTGCTTGATAATAAAGAGATCCTTGATCAAGGGGAAATTACTTCTGTAATGTGTGCAGCGGTCCTTTTGCTGCTGTTCATTATCGCTATCAGATATGTGTCTTCTGATTTTCGCTCGGTTATAAGATATACTAACCTTGCACAGATTACGTTCTTGATAATATCTGTATCTGGAGCTTTGCTTGTCCTTTTAAGTGATCTCGGCTACTGGATGACCGGCGGAGTAAAGCCTGATATTAAGATGCTTATTTTGCTGACTGTTCCAGTGATAGGATGGACCCTTTTGACATTGCTCAGAATAGCACTTGAGAGGATCAGTATTGTGAAAAAGAAAATAAACGAATTATAAGAAATTCACAATACACAACAAAAAAGAAATCTATTCATAAGCAATATATTCATTGCATTTTTAACCATGTTAGTATATAATAAGAAGGTATGAAAAAAATTCAATCTTAGTATTAGAGGATAATAAATGACAGATGTAAATGATTGCACTCATGATTGTTCAACATGTAGTGCCAACTGCTCTTCAAGAGAAAATAACAAACCACAGTTTCAACCTGCTAACGAGTTTTCTCATATTAAACACGTTATCGGTGTAGTATCCGGAAAGGGAGGAGTAGGAAAATCCATAGTCACATCTATGCTGGCTGTTACCATGCAAAGACGAGACTATAAGTGTGCGATTATGGACGCCGATATAACAGGACCTTCGATTCCAAAGGCTTTTGGAACGACAGGTACCATATACGCATCCGGTGACAACATGGTTCCTCTGAAAACCAAAACGGGAATCAAAATGATTTCCGTCAACCCTCTTCTCAGCTCCGATGACTCTCCTGTCGTTTGGCGTGGTCCGGTTATTGCAGGGACGGTAAGTCAGTTCTGGACAGGCGTTCTGTGGGAAGATGTTGATTACATGTTCATAGACTGCCCACCTGGAACGGGTGATGTGCCGCTCACGATCTTCCAGTCCATAAAACTTGACGGAATCATAATCGTGACTACACCGCAGGATCTTGTGTCGATGATAGTCGGCAAGGCAATCAATATGGCGAATATGATGAACATTCCGATTCTTGGGTTTGTTGAAAATATGTCATATATAAAATGTCCAGATTGTGGAAAAGAAATTGAGATTTTCGGAAAATCAAAAGCTGACCAGATAGTCTCCGAGTACGGTATCAAACTTTTGGGAAGAATACCGGTTGATCCTAAGCTCTCAGCTCTTGTTGATAATGGAATAATAGAACTCATGGAAAATGATTATGTCGACAATGCGGCAGATATCATAGAAAAGCTTTAATATTGTTAATTAAATGTTGGAGGATACATAAATGAAAAAAACTATGACTTCAGTACCTTTTAAAGGAACCCCTGAACAGAAAGAAAAACTCGATGCAGTTATTGCTGAATACAAAGGAAAAAAAGGCGCAACCATGCCTATCCTTCAGAAGGCACAGGATATATACGGCTATCTTCCTACAGAAGTCCAGCATTACATTGCCAATGCATTAGACGTACCTTTTTCTGAGGTTTACGGAATAGTTACATTCTACGCGCAATTCCTCCTCAATCCAAAAGGCGAGCATCCTGTTTCTGTATGTCTCGGAACAGCCTGCTATGTTAAGGGATCCGGAAAGCTCATGGAAGAGTTACAGAATATTCTCAACATCCAGCCTGGCGGAATTACAGATGATTTGAAATTCAGCCTTGATGCAACAAGATGCATAGGCGCATGCGGACTTGCACCTGTTATGACGATAGGTGAAGATGTATACGGACGTCTTGAGCCCAGTATGCTTAAAGACATCATCAATAAATACAGAGCATAAATATAACTAAATTTAATTCTATTTGGTGGTATATATGAAAATAATTGACATCAAAGATCTGCTTGACGCTGAACTGCTTTGCGGTGAAGATCTTCTCGATACAGAGGTATATTCAGCTTGCTGCAGCGACATGATGAGCGATGTACTTGCATATGTTAAGGATCAGGGTGTTCTTCTTACAGGCCTTGTTAATTCTCAGGTCATCAGAACTGCAAGCATGATGGACATGGTGTGTATAGTTTTTGTGAGAAACAAAGCACCATCTGAAGAGATGATAGAATTGGCTAAAGAATGCGGAATCGTAATTATGAGATCCGAAAACAGAGCATTTGAAGCAAGTGGAAAATTATACCTTGCTGGATTAGGCAGGTGTCCTGAAGATGTCTGAAGCTGTTAATTTCCATTTTGACGTTGACGGTGAAAACTTTTCATCAGCCGGAGCCGCCTCTGCAAATGTGAAGAAAAAACTCAGACAGCTAGGATTATCACCAGAAGTCATCAGAAAAGTATCCATTGCGATGTATGAAGGCGAAATAAATATGGTCATACATGCAAATGGAGGAACCGCAGATGTGAATGTTGATGATGATTATGTCACTATCATACTTGCCGATACTGGTCCCGGAATACCAAATATAGAACTTGCCATGCAGGAAGGCTATTCAACTGCAAGAGATAATATCAGAGCGCTGGGCTTTGGTGCAGGCATGGGCCTTCCGAACATGAAAAAATATTCTGATGAAATGGATGTGCAGACTGAAATAGGAGTCGGTACTACCATTACGATGAAAGTAAAAATAGATTAATCATTATATAGTGGGAGGAACAAAAATGAATAATTACAATCATTCTGTTTCTCTTGATTTGCCAAAATGCAAAGGCTGTACAACTTGTCTCAAACGTTGTCCAACCGAAGCAATACGCATCAGGGAAGGACACGCTGTGATTAATTCCGAACGATGTGTTGGTTGTGGCGAATGTATAAAAGTATGTCCTTATAAGGCAAAAAGAGCGGTCGTTGATGATCTTTCTATCCTGAACAATTACAAATATAAAATTGCGCTTCCTGCCCCCTCATTATATGGCCAATTCGACAACATGGACAACATTGGTTATATTATCAAAGGCCTTCATGATATAGGTTTTGATGATGTTTTTGAAGTTGCGTGTGCCGCAGAGCTTGTATCAGCATATACAAGAATGTACATCAGCAGAAATGATATTAAAAAACCGGTCATTAGTTCCGCTTGCCCTGCTATAACCAGGATGATAAGTATAAATTATCCTGATTTGTGCGAAAACATTCTTCCGTTGCTTCCTCCCGTTGATATAGCGGCATTTTTGGCGAGGGAAAAAACTAAAGAGATACATCCGGAACTGAAGGATGAAGACATCGGTATAATCTTCATTTCGCCATGTCCTGCTAAAGTAAGCTATGTGAAAAATAATATGGCAGGAGACCGTAATTTTATAGATGCGACGGTATCGGTAAGAGATGTATATTTTGCTCTTCTGGATGTTATGAAAAAAGGCAAGGACCCCGATGAGTCTACCGGAGCCGGAATGATAGGAATAGGATGGGCTTCCACAGGCGGTGAGTCGACTGCTATTTTCAATGAAAGATATCTTGCGGCAGACGGTATTGAAAACTGTATAAGAGTACTCGACCAGATAGATAACGAGGACATCAACAATCTCGATTTTGTTGAACTGAATGCATGCAACGGAGGTTGTGTGGGTGGAGCTATGACTGTAGCTAATCCATACATAGCTCAGGCCAGACTTCAGATACTGAAAAGATATCTTCCTGTTTCACCGAACAGACCATCAAGTGATTATATTCCTAAGTCTTTCTTCACTTCGAATGAAATTAAATACACTCCTATGAGTCCTTTGTCAAGTGACATTAAGGAAGCAAGAAGAATGCTCAGCGATATTGAATCAATTGCCAAAAGCCTTCCTCAAATTGACTGCGGATCTTGTGGCGCCCCGACGTGCATGGCTTTTGCTGAAGATATCGTTAAGGGCGAAACTACTGCTGATGAATGTACCGTGATAATGAGACGCATGTTCCATGAACATCTTGAGAAATATAAGGACAAAACAGTTTTTGACAAATTGAAACCATCAAAAAGTGATAAATAAAATACAGAGGACTAATGATGAAGCTGACGGATTTAAAAGAATCATTAAACTTAAAATTAATCAACGGCAACATTGAAGATATTGATTTTGATGGAGTTTATGCCGGGGACTTTTTAAGCAGAGCAATGAGCCATGTTTCATCAGGAAACCTTTGGGTAACTATTATGACAAACACCAATGTCATTGCAGTTGCGAGCCTGTCTGACTGTGCTGCTGTCATTCTAGCTGAAGGGATGTCATTGATGCCTGATGCTTTGAAAGCAGCTGAAGACAACGATATTATTGTCCTTTCAAGCGAAGATACCGTATACGATATTTGTGTCAAGATATACAAGACATTAAACGAAAATGAATAAATACTATTGTGATCTTCATGTTCATTCTTGTCTGTCGCCTTGCGGTGATGACGAAATGACACCAGCAAATATTGCCGGTATGGCTTCAATTAACGGGCTGAACATCGTGGCATTAACCGATCATAATACAAGCAAAAACTGTCCGGCTTTTTTTAAGCATGCCAAGGAAAACGGAATTATTCCTGTTGCCGGCATGGAGCTTACGACAGCGGAAGATATACATATAATTACTCTGTTCAGAACGCTTGAGGATGCCCTGGATTTTGATTCATATGTCGATAAAAGACGAATTAAGATCAAAAACAAAGCTGAGATTTTTGGTAATCAGTATATTATGGGGGATGATGACTCAGTAATCGGAAGTGAAGAATATCTTCTTATTAACGCAACAACGATAACTATTGAAGAAGCGTACAAAGAAGTTGTTTCACGAGGTGGTGCAGTTTATCCTGCTCATATAGACAGAACGTCAAACGGTATCGTTGCAATGCTCGGAACATTTCCTGATTGTCCTGCATTTTCTGTCTATGAACTTAATGATGATAATAATGATTCTGAGTATAAGGAAAGATTTCCTCTTTTAAAAGAACTAAGAAAAGTTGTTTCATCTGATGCACATTACCTTTGGAATATCTCGGAAGCAAATTTTTATATTGAACTGGACGATGAACCGTATTCTTCGTCAAATGTTCGGAATAAACTGATTGACTATCTTTCTGGTAAAAGGTGAGATATGGATGAACTTGCACTTTATGTCCTTGATATTACTATGAATTCCGTGAGGGCAGGGGCAACAGAAATAACAATAACAATCGAAGAGACAGATGATACGATACTTCTTGTCATATCTGATAACGGATGCGGCATGACCGAGGCACAGTTGAGCAAACTGTCCGATCCATTTTTTACGACCAGAACCACCAGAAAAGTTGGACTGGGAATACCGTTTTTAAAGATGCTTGCCGAGATGACAGGCGGTTATGTGAAAGTGGAATCCGTTCATGAATCAGTGTCGGAAGAACACGGTACCACAACAACAGCTTTGTTTTACAAAAATCATGTTGACTTTATTCCGGTTGGGAATATGACGGATACTCTCGTTACTCTTATAAACGGCTCACCTGAAATAAATTTCACATTTATTCATAAGATGCCGGAGGGAGAAGTAAATTTCAGCTCCGAGGAAATAAGAAGCATTCTTGGCAAAGACATATCACTTGCCGAACCGGAAGTTCTCGCCTGGATACGCGGTAACATAGAAGACCAATACAACGAAGTAGATAATTAATTTTAATTATACATTTATAAGAAACAATTCTTTACAAGGGAAAGGAATCAAAAATGAAGTCACTCGAAGAACTTATGGCAATTAAAAACAAAATGCAGAATAAGGTTTCTGTTCGCACATCAGCAGGCGACATTCGTGTAGTTGTCGGTATGGCTACCTGCGGTATCGCTGCAGGCGCAAGACCCGTGCTTAATGCCTTTGTTGAAGGTGTTGACGCTCTTGGCCTTGGAGACAAAGTTCAGGTTACACAGACCGGATGCATCGGAATTTGCCAGTATGAGCCTGTAGTAGAAGTTTATGAAAAAGACAAGGAAAAAGTTACTTACGTCAAAATGACAGCAGACAAGGCAAAAGAAGTTCTCGAAAAGCATATAAAAGGCGGCAAGCCTGTTATAGAATATACCATAGGCGCAACTCAGCTATAATTTAGGAGGGAAAAGCTTTTATGATTCGTTCACACGTACTTGTGTGCGGCGGTACCGGTTGTACAGCATCCGGAAGTGCTGCAATACGCGAAAGACTTCAAGAAGAACTTAAAACACATGGTCTTGAAGATGAAGTTAAGATAGTCCAGACAGGATGTTTCGGGCTCTGCTCTTTGGGGCCGATAATGATTATCTATCCTGAAGGCACTTTCTACAGCATGGTTAAACCTGATGATGTTCCTGAAATAGTGACAGAACATCTGCTTAAGGGTCGTATAGTAGAGAGACTTGTATATAATGATACTGGCGATAAGCACGGTGAAGAAGAAGCACAGGCTGCTTCTCTGGCTGAGACTGCATTCTATAAAAAGCAAAAAAGAGTTGCATTACGTAACTGTGGTGTGATTAACCCCGAGCTTATAGATGAATATATAGCTATGGACGGTTACTTTGCACTTGCTAAAGTTCTTAAAGAAATGACACCGGATGATGTCATTAAAGTCATTCTTGATTCCGGACTGCGCGGCAGAGGCGGCGGCGGATTCCCGACAGGCAGAAAATGGCAGTTTGCGAGAGCTTCCGTATCCGACAAGAAATATGTTGTATGTAATGCCGATGAAGGCGACCCGGGAGCATTCATGGACAGATCTGTCCTTGAAGGAGACCCTCATGCCGTTCTCGAAGCAATGGCTATAGCAGGTTACGCTATCGGTGCCGATGAAGGCTGGATCTACGTACGTGCCGAATATCCTATTGCAGTTAAGAGACTTCAAATTGCAATCGAACAGGCAAGGGAATACGGACTTCTCGGAAACAATATTTTCGGTACAGACTTTAATTTTGATATTCATATCCGTCTTGGCGCAGGCGCGTTTGTCTGTGGTGAAGAGACAGCTCTCCTGACATCAATCGAAGGCAACAGAGGAGAACCGCGTCCGCGTCCCCCGTTCCCGGCTGTTAAAGGTCTGTGGGGTCAGCCGACAATAGTAAACAACGTCGAAACATTTGCCAACATAGCTCAGATTATTTTAAATGGTGCTGAATGGTTCGCATCGACGGGAACTGAAACCTCCAAGGGAACAAAAGTATTTGCTCTTGGCGGAAAGATCAAGAATACTGGTCTTGTAGAAATTCCTATGGGAACAACACTCAGAGAAGTTATCGAAGAGATCGGCGGAGGAGTTCCGAACGGAAAGAAGTTCAAAGCTGCTCAGACCGGCGGTCCTTCAGGCGGATGTCTCCCTGCATCACTTATTGATACACCTATCGACTATGACAACCTTATAAAAGCTGGTTCCATGATGGGTTCCGGTGGTCTTATCATTATGGATGAAGACACATGTATGGTTGATATCGCTAAATTCTTCCTTGAATTCACAGTTGATGAATCTTGCGGTAAGTGCTCACCATGTAGAATAGGTACCGTAAGACTTCTTGAGATACTTAACAAGATCACAAGCGGAAACGGTGAGATGGAAGACCTTGATAAGCTCGAAGAACTTGCTAATTACATTAAGTCAGCTTCTCTCTGTGCTCTGGGACAGACTGCACCTAACCCGGTTCTTTCGACTCTCAGATTCTTCAGAGATGAATATATTGCACATATAGTTGACAAGAAATGTCCTGCTGGTGTATGTAAAGCTCTTCTTCAGTATGTTATCGATCCTGAAAAGTGCAAGGGATGTACTCTTTGTGCAAGAAATTGTCCTGTATCCGCTATCAGTGGAAAAGTTAAAGAACCTCATACAATTGATCAGTCTAAGTGCATTAAGTGCGGTACTTGTATGGAAAAATGCAAGTTTGGCGCAATTTCTAAGAAATAATTGAAGGGACGGAATTAAACGATGAGTATGATTAATATTAAAATTAACGGCGTTGATTATTCCGTGCCGTCTGGAATTACAGTTCTTGAGGCATGCCGATACGCTAATATAGACATTCCCACATTATGCTATCTTAAAGATATCAATGAAATCGGTGCCTGCCGTATATGCCTTGTGGAAGTTAAAGGCGCCAGAGGAATGGTTGCTTCCTGTGTGTATCCGGTAAATGAAGGCATGGAGATTCAGACAAATACTCCCAAGATCAGAGAAATAAGAAAGAACAACATTGAACTCGTTCTTTCCGCTCATGAAAAGAAGTTCCTGTCTTGTATCCGTTCGACTACATGTGAGCTTCAGAAACTTGCTCAGGAATACAAGTGTGATGAAGAAAAATTTGTTTTCTCTCCGAAAGAACATAAGGAACCAATCGATGATTCCTCAGTTTCCATTATAAGAGACAACAACAAATGTATTCTTTGCCGCAGATGTGTTGCTGCCTGCAACAAGCTCCAGGGAATCGGTGCAATCGGTGTTGTAAACAGAGGATTTGATTCAAAGGTTTCTCCTTCGTTCGAAGTTAAACTCGCTGACACCACATGTATAAACTGCGGACAGTGCATAGTTGCTTGCCCTGTAGGTGCTCTCTATGAAAGAGATGATACAAAGAAGATTCTTGATGCTATTGCTGACCCTGACAAACATGTAGCGATTTGCTGTGCACCTTCCGTCAGAGCTACCATAGGTGAATGCTTCGGTTACGAACCCGGAACAGATGTTGAGGGCAAGATGGTATCCGCACTCAAGAAGCTCGGTTTTGATGGCGTATATGATATGAACTTCACAGCTGACCTTACAATCATGGAAGAAGCATATGAGTTCCTCGGAAGGGTAAAGAACGGCGGCGTTCTTCCTATGATTACCTCCTGCTCACCAGGATGGGTTAAATACTGTGAGCATTATTTCCCGGAAATGACTGAGAATCTTTCAACATGTAAATCACCTCAGCAAATGTTCGGTGCGATTTACAAAACATATTTCGCAGAAAAACTTGGTCTTGACCCGAGTAAGATCGTATTTGTTTCCGCAATTCCTTGTACAGCAAAGAAATTTGAGGTAACGAGAGACGGTCAGGATGTTGATGGTATACCGGGTGTTGATATAGCTGTTACAACACGTGAACTCGGCAGAATGATTGATCAGGCAGGTATAGATTTCAAAGCTCTCGAAGACGAAAAATTTGACCAGCCGATCGACATCGGTTCAGGCGCAGGCGCTATTTTCGGTGCAACAGGCGGCGTTATGGAAGCAGCGCTCAGAACAGCTGCTGAGGCTATCGAAGGCAAACCGCTTGAAAAACTTGAATTCGATGATGTTCGTGGAACCGAAGGCATTAAGTTCGCTAAGTACAATCTTGGCGGTACAGAACTTAATGTTGCGGTTGCATCCGGCACTGCAAATGCCAACAAACTCCTTCGCGGTGTACAGGACGGAACTTACAATGTTCAGTTCATAGAGATCATGGCTTGCCCAGGCGGATGTGTCAACGGTGGCGGTCAGCCTACGCAGCCTGCAACTGTAAGAAATACTGTTGATCTCAAGAAGCTTCGTGCATCTGTTCTTTACAAGGCAGATTCTGAAAAACTTGAGTATAGAAAATCTCATGAAAACCCGATTATCAAAAAAGTATATGAAGAGTATCTCGGTGAGCCGAATTCACATATTGCTCACAAGCTCCTTCATACACATTATGTTAAACGCGGTAAATAATAATTTGCTGTTAGTTTAGGAAATTCCAAAAACACTCCATACACAAATAAGAGGCTCGTCAAACAAAGGCGAGCCTCTTCAACATATAACTTCAGATACTCGTGAAATTAATCACAAAAAAGAATGGTTTTTATCAGATTTCATAATGAAATAATAAATCAGTGATTATTGAGGTGAAAATATGAAACATTGTGGAACGCAAAGAATTGAAACTGAACGTTTGTTATTGCGGAGATTCTTAATTAAAGAATTCCCAATGACATACACTATACAAAAGGCCGCATTCTAGGCAAAA